>CAZQWN010000116.1:0-5525 GCA_964596915.1 uncultured Methanobrevibacter sp. | reverse complement strand
TTCCATCCTGAAAAAATTATTTGAAAAAATTATTATCCCAAATGAAGTTTATGAGGAATTTTCGAAAGTAGGCCTGTTAAAAAAACGTGTGGATGATTTAATTAATGAAAATTTTATCTTCGTAGAGGATTTTGACATTAATTCCAACACTTACCAATTATTTGTTAAATTATATCGAGGATATCTTTTTGACAGAGAAATTGGTAAAGGTGAATCTGCAGCACTTGCTCTTGCAATTGAAAATAATGGAATCATTGCAAGCAATAATACTAAAGATATCACAAAAGCCGTTGAAAAATACAATTTAAAACGGATTAAAACCGGAGACATCCTTGTTAAAGCATTCAACCAAAAAATCATCACTGAAACTGAAGGAAATACTCTTTGGCAAAAAATGTTAAACCAGAACAGATATTTAACAGAACAAACATTTTCACAATATCTGAAAAATAATCCAAAAAGTATTTTTTAAACATACTTCTAATGAAAGTTATCACTTTATTTGATTTATTAATCCGAATAGCTGATATTTAATCAGGTGATAATATGGAGGATGGTATTAAATGCTGTTTGGGCATAATCGTGATTTTTGCAATCGTGGCAGTCTTTTTGTTCTGGCCCCATCTTCAAGAGGATTTAAAAACAGATAAGACTGCTACAGCCATGATGCTGATGAAAACAAACAGGACATTTAACAATAATCTGCCATTATTATGAAGGTAATGAAAGTGAAGTAGGAGAGGATCTTGAAAACGCAACAGTGGAAGTGAATATGACATATGAAAACAATACACTGTCAGGCATACATTGACAACGGATTCACTCGGAGAAGCTGAAATCAATGATCTGGCTTGCGGAAGCTACAACATTTCAGCAAGGATTGTTAGAAATGGAACCTATGAGACCTCTACATTCAAAAATGTGCGTGAAATTGGAGAATATGTTGAACCAACCGAAAGCGAGGACCATGCAAGCTATTCATCCGAAGACTATCAGACGTACACCACAACAAGATACTACTGGGTTTACGTATGATTTAATCATACACCACACTTAATTTTTCGCTTGATTAAAATGAATATTAAACAGGATGCATCAATATAATGAAGCATAACTTGCATTAACATCAATGTTTTTGAAAATTCATTTGAAAATAAAAATAAGATATATCTGTTGGAAAGTCAAATTTCTCAATCTTCAAAAATTGAATCGTAATCCACGTCCATACCAATGCTTTTGTAGACTCTTCATCAAATCCTTAGCTGAAGGAATATACGAATTGAAAACACCTAAAGTGAGGTTTCTGTTTTCAATTTTTTTAATAATAACGTATCCATAGTTTCTTTTGTAAATGTATTTCTCACCAGTCATTAATTAAAATATTTAATTTAAAAACATGTATAAATTGTGTTAATCGTTTACAAAATAGGAATAGATTTCCTCTTTAACCTCATGGTCGATTTTAAAGCGGAAATTGACAATAGGCTGCTTTTTATCATTGATTGTGCGGTAAACCTGTCTGTAACTTAAAGGAGTGAGTTTTCCGATATAGTAAAACTCAATACCCTCGTCATTGCTTTTCTGGATGAAAAGCTCTGTGTCAACGCCGTTGAAGTTGATTAAAGGTTCAAGTTCAGGTGATGAGGTTTTACGGTTGTTTCTGCTCATCCAGTTGAATTCGGTTTTTGAGATGAAATGATCCTCATAGTTTATAGTCTCTGAGATGTCCTCTGCCTTGTTGTAGGTTACAAAAATAGGACAGGTATTGTATTTGATTTTATATCCTCCGATGTTCTGGCCGTTCATGAAACGCTCCCAGTTCATAATTCTTAAAACATCCTCACGGGAGTACTTTTCATAGAACTTGAAGTCATCTGGTGATGAATAGATATTAATATACTTGAAAAATCCGTATTTAAGTGCATCGTTGAGGTGATTTACAAATACCTGGCTTGTGAGAGAGTCTCTGAAAGTGTCTGAGATTTCAAACCTGTAATCCTTGTTGTTTTTGATGTCTTTGAAAATATCCTCATTGAATTTGAAAAAGAGGTTTTCGGGATTTTCAACAATCCTTTCAATGGTATTTGCCTGATATCCCTCGCCATTTTCCTTTTTGTAAAAGTTAAGGCTTAAAAAGTTAATTGCACCTCTGATTGAATCGAACTGATTAGTTAAATCGAAGTTGTCTTTGAGGCATTTCTCAATTTGCTCAACAGTGAAATACCTGTTGTATTTAATACATTCAAGAATTATGAGCTCATGAGGCCTTATTCCTTTTATGAGTTTTTTGGAGATGAATTTCAGATGATCGAGATTGTCAATGTGGGATGTGTAGTCATCGTCAATTGCCTCAAGGAAATCGTGATATGTCGGGAAATCCCTGTGATTGAGGATTAATTCCGGATTGAACTCTGCGTTGACGGCAAAGTCATAAAGTGAAGGAATCCTTCCAAGCTTGTATTTAAGGTTCATGTACTTTTCCTTAAAGAGAGCCTTCTTGTTGAATGAAGTGTTGTTTATTGACTCATATATGCGCTTTCTTGAAATCTCATCGAAATTTATTGAAGAGGCACCCGGAATGATTCTGTTTCCTTCAATTAGATACTTTCTGATTTTGTCCTTGTCATATGACCTGTCACCTGAAAGGGCAATCGGAATCATGAAGTTGTTTTTGTAGTTTCCAATAAAATCAAGAATTACAACGTACTCCTTGTTTTTGTATTTCCTTAAGCCTCTTCCAAGCTGCTGGATGAAAATGATTGGGGACTCTGTCGGCCTTACCAAAAGTACCTGGTTGATTTCGGGAATGTCAACACCCTCATTGAATATGTCGACCGTGAAGATGAATTCAATCTTATCTGGATTTTCATCGTTTGTCAGCCTGTCGATTGACTCAAGACGCTTTTCCTGTGAGTCATCACCGGTAAGGACAACTGACTTGTAACCCCTTTGGTTGAATTTATCCGCCAGCAATACTGCTTCCCGTTTTCTTGAACAGAACACCAATGCCTTTCTGCGCTTTCCGGAATATCCGTAAAACTCTGATTTTTCAATAAGATAGCTGACCCTCTTTTCAGATGCCAACAGATTAAAGTCCGTGAAATCATCATCGATTTGGCCGTTTTCAAACTCAACGTCAGCAATTCCAAAGTAATGGAAAGGGCATAGCAAATCTTCCTCTAAAGCTTCCTGAAGCCTTATTTCATGAGCAATGTTATTGTCGAACAAATCATATATGTTAAATCCGTCGGTACGTTCAGGTGAAGCGGTCATTCCAAGCCAGAACTTTGGCTTGAAGTACTGGAAAATCTTTTGATAGCTCAATGCACCTGCCTTGTGAACCTCGTCGATTACGATATAGTCGAAATGGTCTTCGCCAAAGCTTTTGTAGACCAAATCCTTTGACATGGTCTGGATTGTTGCAAAAATGTAGTTTTTGTCAAAGTCCTTGGAGTTACCTGAAACAAGACCGAAGTTTTCATGGTCTTTAAAAACGTTTTTATATGCTTCAATGGATTGTTTTGCAATCTGCTCCCTGTGGACAAGGAATAAAAATCGTTTTGGCTTGAAATCCTTAACCGCAAACGCTGAAGCGTAGGTTTTACCAGTACCTGTGGCCGAAACAAGAATCGCCCTGTTTTCACCCTGCCTGATTAGGGTTCTCAGGTTTTCTAAAAATTCCTCCTGCATGACATTTGGAGTCAAATCCTTGATATGATTTTGTTTAAGCTCATCGGTGATTTGTCTGATGTGCTTGAAGCTCTTGTTGTCATTGTAGATTTTCTCATACGCCGGAAGAACGTCTTCCAATTCACTGGCCTGATTCCATAATGTAGTGAATTCGTTTTTGATTGATGTGAGCATTTCACCTTCTTCTAATGAGGTAAATTCAACGTTCCACTCCTTGTTGACCGTTAAAGCGTTCATGGTCAAATTGGAACTTCCGATGATGGCCTTTGAGGCGTTGTCTTTCTTGAAAATGTAGCCCTTGGTGTGAAAGCCCTCGTTTTCTTGAGAATACATTTTCACTTCAATGTTTTTAAAGCTTTGAAGTTTTCTTAGGGCTTTGGGTTCTGTGAAATATAAATAATCAGTTGTGAGAATCTTTCCTTTTATGTTATTGGCTTCCAATCGTTTGAATTCCTCTAACAAATGCATTAAACCGCCCATGGTAATGAAAGCGGAAGACATTATAAACTCATCGCAGTTTTTAAGCTCGTCAATGATGGAGTTGATTACTTTAGTGTCATGGCTGTTGTAGATTAATTTTGGTGTGAAATCTGAATCTGAAGCGTTGAATTGGTTGATAAAAGCAGTTTTAGCTCCGTTCAAGATTTCATCCTGGTTCATTTTAATCATCCATAGTTTCTTTCAGATAGTTGACAGCCTTAATGTCAGCTGGAATCCAGTTGACTTCGTCCAATTGGTCTTTTTTAAGCCATTTGGCATCATTGTGTTCTAAAAGTTTTGGAGTTCCTTCTGTGATTACAGCTTCAAAACAGCTCATCTTCAAATAAAAAGTAGGATACTGGTATTCCAGGTCTAGAGCGAATTTAATTGGTTTGATTGTGCAGTCAAGTTCCTCTTTGATTTCTCTTATAAGAGCTTCCTCTTTTGATTCGTTTGGCTCTATTTTTCCGCCCGGAAACTCCCACATGTTAATGAACTCGCCATATCCTCTCTTAGTGGCCAGAATTTTATTATCCTTTTTAATAATAGCTGCTACAACATTTAAAGTTTTCATAAGTTTTTCCTCTGATTTAATATTTAGCAGCTTACGTTATATAGTTTAATAAAAAAAGAAAGTTTAAAAAATTAAAAATGGTAATCAAAATTGATTACCTTAACAGTACAACTTTCAGATATTTACTGTTATATCCACTTTTTTGTGCTTCAAAAGATACAAATGGGAAATAAACATGTTGACCAGTGACATAATCATATTCACCCACATAATCAATTAATGCATAAACTCTCATGTAAACAGTTTTATATGTCTTAACTGTCTTTTTAAGCTTCACATAATTGTATCCTAGATATTTTTTTGATTTTTTAGCAGATTCATATCCTTGGTCATATTTTTTCCAACCCTTATTATAATAACTTTTCAAATTAGCAAGCTTTATTGCTTTATAAGGATATCGTGTAAATCCTTCATATTGAACTTTTTTGTAACTAGTTTTAGTTTTAACCACAACTTTTACTTTAACAACCTTATTGGTTTTTGCTTTAAAGCTAAATCCCCAATCCAAGAATTTTTGCTTTTTACCAGCATTAATAGCTTCCCTAATTTTTTTATGCTGGTAATCTGAAACTTTAAATGTGTATCCTCCCCTACTATAAGTATGTCCACTTGAGACACTTACAGAAGAAGATAAAACATTATCGGAATCATTGGCACTTAGTGATAAATTGTCACAAGAATCACTTTCACTAACAGTTAAGTTATCAGCATCCTCAGATTGACTTAAAAAATTTTCATCTTCAGGAACATTTAATGTATCCTCGTTAAAATCATCAACTGC
>CAZQWN010000115.1:0-5595 GCA_964596915.1 uncultured Methanobrevibacter sp. | reverse complement strand
AATCAATTAAAAGTATTTTTAAGGAAAAAATATATTTTTTTAGAATTTTTAATTTTTAGAAATATTCAATTTCTAAAATTTTAAATATCAGGTATTATATAATATCAGTAATGGTGATTTTAATGGATGATGTTGTTAGCTCAAAAATATATAAAGGATTTCAGACTGTAATTCCAAGTAAAATTAGGAATGAAATTGGAATCACTCTTGAAGATACTCTTAATTGGAGAATTGAAAAGGATGTGATTATAGTGGAAGTTGAAAAACAAAGACCATTGTCTGATTTAACAAAATTTGCAATATCTCTTGATGAAAAAACCGATGCAGTTGACTTAAAAAAGAAATCAGGTCGAGGCGAATTTTAGTGATATTTGTTGATACAAGTTTTCTAATTGCATTGCTTATTTCATCGGACCAATTTCATGAAAAAGCCCTAAGCATTTCTCAAACAATTAATGAACGAAAAGTTATTAATAATACAGTATTGAATGAAACATTGAATGCATTCACAGGCAAAGGTGGAAAAGTAGGTAAAGAATTGTATAATTTAATTTTGAAAATGTTTGACATTCAATATTTAACTCCTGATGATTATAATGGGGCTATGGATCTTTATTTATATTATGATTCTGCAATTGATTATTCAGATTGTACAATATTGTCCACTATGTTTCAAAATGATATTAGTCAAATTCTTAGTTTCGACTCTGATTTTGAAAAAATTAACGGAATATCTATTATCAATTAATTGATTATTTTTTGTTATTCAGATAATTTTTAAGTTTTTCAATGAGAGTTTTTCATATGAAAATTAATTTTTAGTAATTCAAAAACTCATCAAATGCTCTTTGAAATACTTTATAAAGTAGTTTGTTCTAATATTATATAACAAATTTAGGAGATTATTATGGCAGAAGATTCTAAAAAACAAATTATCATCAAGGGGGCACGTGAGCACAATCTGCAGGATATTGATGTAAGTGTTCCCCGTGATGAATTCATTGTAATTACTGGTCTCAGTGGTTCTGGAAAGTCTTCTCTAGCTTTTGATACAATATATGCTGAAGGACAGCGTAGATATGTTGAATCATTATCAGCTTATGCAAGGCAATTTTTGGGTCAGATGAAAAAACCAGAGATGGAATCAATAGAAGGTTTATCTCCAGCTATTTCAATTGACCAAAAGACAACCAGGGAAAATCCTAGATCAACCGTAGGTACAATTACAGAAATTTATGATTATCTAAGATTATTATATGCAAGAATTGGAATTCCTCACTGTCCTAACTGTGGGCGTGAAATCTCACACCAAACCATAGGTCAAATCGGTGATGCAATCGTTGAGGAAGGTGAAGGTCTTAAAATTCAAATCCTATCTCCAATTGTGAGGGATAAGAAAGGTCAGCACAAGGATGTCTTGGAAGACTTGAGAAACAAAGGTTTTGTAAGGGTTCGTGTCGATGGTGAAATTAGAGATTTGGAAGAGGACATTTCACTTGCAAAAACCTACCGTCACAGCATCGATGTTGTAGTCGACAGACTCAAAATCAGACGTGACGTTGACTTTAAAAGAAGACTGGTGGACTCTTTAGAAACTGCTTCAGAATTCTCAGAAGGTTTAATTACAGTTCTATTTGACAATGGTGATGAGCAATATGAGAAAAAATACTCCGAGCACTTTGCATGTGTTGACTGCGGAATAAACTTCGAAGAGCTGACTCCAAGGATGTTTTCCTTCAATGCACCGCAGGGTGCATGTCCTGAATGTAACGGTATCGGTTCCAAAATGGAAATCGATCCTGATTTGGTCGTACCGGACAAATCATTAACATTGAATGAAGGCGCTATCGTTCCGTGGGCAAGTTCGGCAAAAAGGGAAAACTACTATTTCCAGATGCTTGATGCTGTATCCAAACACTTCGGTTTCAGTATGGACACTCCATTTGAAGAGCTTCCAAAGGAATATCAGGATACAATCCTCTTCGGTTGTGATGAAAAGATTCCGTTCACATTTAAAAGAAGAAACAAGTCCTATATGGTCAACCGTAAGTTTGAAGGTGTTGTTCCAAGAATGCAAAGGCTTTACTTTGAAACCAAATCAAGCTATTCAAGAAAATACCTTTCAAAATTCATGGCTGACAGGGTTTGTTATGTTTGTGGAGGAAAACGTCTGAAACCTGAAGTATTGGCAGTAACAGTCGGTGGAAAATCAATCATTGATGTTTGTGATCTGGCAATAAAGGATTCATACCAGTTCTTCCAAGATTTGGAGCTTACTGAACGTGAAAACTTCATTGCAAAAGAGGTTTTAAAGGAAATCAAGGAACGTCTAAGCTTTTTGGTTGAAGTCGGACTTGATTATCTGTCAATGTCAAGGGCATCAGGTACACTTTCCGGTGGAGAGGCTCAAAGAATCAGACTGGCTACCCAAATCGGTTCAGGTCTTGTTGGTGTATTGTACATTTTGGACGAACCAAGTATCGGTCTTCATCAAAGGGACAACATAAAGCTTATTGAAGCTTTAAAGAGACTTAAGGATTTGGGAAATACTCTTGTTGTTGTTGAACACGATGAGGAAACTATTTTATCTGCAGACCATGTGGTGGATATCGGTCCCGGTGCCGGTGAGCATGGCGGTAAAATTGTAGCTCAGGGAACGCCACTGGATATCATGAACAATCCTGATTCAATTACAGGTCAGTACATCTCAAGGGTTAAAATGATTGACATTCCAAAGGAAAGGCGTGAAGGTAACGGCAAAGTGATAACGATTAAGGGGGCTGCCCAAAACAACCTTAAAGATATTGACGTGGACATTCCATTAGGCAAATTCACCTGCGTTACTGGTGTGAGCGGTTCTGGTAAAAGTAGCCTAATCAATGAAATCCTATACAAAGGGGCTCATGGTAAGCTTGCCAAAAAATTCATGTTTGCCGGAAAATACGAAAAGATTGACGGTCTGGAAAACATAGATAAGGTAATTGCAATCGACCAAAAGCCAATTGGTAGAACTCCAAGATCAAATCCTGCAACATATACTGGAGTATTCACAGACATTCGTGACTTGTTTGCAAACACTCCTGAATCAAAGGCAAGAGGATACAAACCTGGAAGATTCTCCTTCAACGTTAAGGGCGGAAGATGTGAAGCATGTTCAGGTGACGGTATCGTTCAAATTGAAATGCACTTTTTAGCTGATGTATTCGTTCCATGTGAAGTCTGTGGAGGTAAAAGATACAATGAAGAGACCCTGGATGTAAGATACAAAGGTAAAAACATCTATGAAGTTCTTGAGATGACTGTTGAAGAGGCATTGGAATTCTTTGAGCACATTCCAAAAATCACCAAAAAACTTCAGACATTGTATGATGTCGGGCTTGGATATATGAAGATTGGTCAGCCTGCAACAACTCTGTCTGGTGGTGAAGCTCAAAGAATCAAGCTTGCTAAAGAGCTTTCAAGAACCAGTACTGGTAAGACATTATACATTTTGGATGAACCAACCACTGGTCTTCACTTTGCGGATATAAAAAGACTTTTAGAGGTTTTAGCCAGATTGACTGATGCGGGTAATTCTGTAGTTGTAATTGAGCACAACCTGGATGTCATAAAAACCGCTGATTATATCATCGACCTCGGTCCTGAAGGTGGTGACGGCGGTGGAGAAGTTATTGCAACCGGAACACCTGAAGAGATTGCAGAAGCCGGAACATATACTGGTGAATTTTTAGAAAAAATGCTTAATGAGAACATCACTCCTTATGCAAAAGAATTGGTAGAAGATATAGGAAAATAATTTTTTCTTATATGTTTTTACTATTTTTCTATTTTTAATTTTATTATTTTATTCAATTTTTTCTATTTTCACTAAAAATGTATTATTAGTTTTTTCTATTTTTCATAGAATCATTTAAACAAATTTAAATATTATTGAGTAAATATTAAAGATTACTGGTAAGTAACTTAAAGTATAAATATTAGTAATTTATACTTTGCTTAAAGGTGATTTAAATGAGAGAGTTATATGAAAAGATGATTAATGAGTCAATGGCTGCTCAAAAAGCAGATGTTGCTGTTATATCAGAAAATAGATACAATGACTTTAAAATAGTTGATGCAAAACCGTATACTGATGCTGTTTCAAACATGACTGCACTCGACAGTCAGGCAGAATCCGTGATTAACCTGCACAAAGATTCCGTTAAAAACCATTTTGAGATTTTATCTTCAATTACTGACACTTTAAAATGTGAAGATGATCCATTCATTGAACATTTCCAAACTCCTCCGGTTTTAGAAATTTTATGTGAAGAAGATGGGGAATTTGCAGACAGTGTTGATAAATTCATCCAAGCTATTGCTGATAATGAAGCAATCGTTTCTAAAGAATCAATCAGAAGATATGGTGGATTTTATGGACCAACATGTGTAGTTGACTTTGCTTTAATGCCTGGAAGCACAAGTAATGTTGTAAATCAAATATTGCAAAAAACAGACATTCCAGTTGCTCACAAGCAAGCAATCCTCTCTGCAAAATCATGGGGTATGAACACTTCATACGGTATTGGTGATGCATTTGCAAATGCCCTTGAAGCAGGTGCAACTGCTGCCGAAGCAACCGAAAAGGAAATTGCAACCCTCCAAAACATCTACAAAAATCCTATTGAAGCGCAAGGAGAATTGATGGATGATGCAGACCACTCCTCATTTGATGTAAGGGACTACATGAACAAGTACAAAAAAGCAATGACAAAAACTGTTAAAGCAGCAATGGATGATGGAGTCCACTACGGAAACATCGTAACAGTTCCTGCATACTGTGTTGGAGATATCGGACACCACATCGGACAATCCACATACAACATGTGTAAAGATGACATGACTTTAGCTATTGTTCAAGCAACCGCTGAAGTTATCGAAGCTACTTTAAGAAAGAACTTGGACAACTACACTTCTCCATTTAATGTATTGAATCTGGCAACCGGTTCATCAGCATGTGCTACAGAATTCATTTTAGAATTGGATGGTTTCAATGCTCCTATGGTTGTAGACTTATTCTCCAAAAGGTTCCACAACTTCGTACAACAATATCCAACAAGAGGTGCAGCTGCTGAACTTCACAACTGTGACTTCATGGACATGATTTACAGAGGATTTAATGCAATCAGCGGAGCTAGAAAATCAAGAGCAGGTCTTGGAGGAGAATTAGTTCCAAAAATCAATGGATTTGATGTTGACTTAAGTCCTATTTTAGCAAATGAGACTGTAATGAATCCACAAAGATACACTTATCCTGCTTGTGCAATAACTGTAAGATTCTCATCACTCATGAGACTCGCAGACTATCCATGTCTTTTAACCTCAGAACCAATTACAGCAACAATGATGACCAACCTTATTGCAACTAACAAGGAAGCACCGGGGTCACCGGTAAGAGGATGTAAAAACTGTGCTGCAGCATCATTAGTGGATAACAAACACGAATACTGTCAATGGAGAGAATCTGTATAGAGGGGAAGCATGACTTGTAATATAAGAAAAAAATTCTTTGCAGAACTTTTAGGAACATTTTTCCTGGTATTTTTCGGTACAGGT
>CAZQWN010000114.1:0-5616 GCA_964596915.1 uncultured Methanobrevibacter sp. | reverse complement strand
TATGACTATCTGTGGATTTTTTCAATAATTTATTTTGCATTAGGATTTTTCAACATCATATTCGCATGGTTGGGTATGATTTGTTTTATCACACCATTATTATTTGCAATAATTAAAGGCAATAAGGCATTTTGCAACCGTTATTGTGATAGAGGTCAGCTTTTGGGATTGGTTGGTGGACGTTTAGGTCTGTCAAGAAAAAGAGATGTTCCTGAATGGATGCGTTCAAAGGCATTCAGATACGGATTTTTGATATTTTTCTTTGCTATGTTTTTTGTGATGCTGTGGAATACATTTTTGGTATTCTCATCAGCAAAGGGTCTGACACAGGCAGTTACTCTATTGTGGGTGTTTAATGTTCCTTGGAACTGGGCGTATCATGGAAATTTTATAGCTCCGTGGGTGTCTCAGTTTGCATTTGGATTTTACAGTGTTATGCTTACCTCAACAATATTGGGTTTGATTACAATGATGCTGTTCAAACCAAGATCTTGGTGTGTGTACTGTCCAATGGGTACAATGACCCAGGCAATTTGCAAGGTTAAAAATATGAGAAAAGAATAATTCTCTTTTAATCACTATATTTTTCATATTAAGGTTAATTGTATGGGGAATTTTAAAAACAAATCATGTTAAAATTAATTTTCAAAAATTAACTATAAATTTTTATTTTTCTTTAAAATGAACAGTTTTGTAAATATTGTCATGACTTTTTTTATTTTTTTCTATTTTTTCATATTATCTTTTTAAAGCACTGTAAAATTTACTTGATTTTTTTTAATGATTGAAAGTTTAAATTAATTAAAATCCATATTTTATGTAAAAAATAATATACATATTCTATTTTATCAAGTAAATTATCAAGGATAAATATTCCTTTATATGACATTTTAAATAGTTTTGTTTATTCAGTTTATGTAAAGAATATTGAATACAATGACACCATTATTATTCAGTCATTAAGCAAGGAAATGCTACTGGCCTGTTGGAATACATTAAAATTCCATGATCCTTCAGATTCACTTAAATTTGACAATACTACTGGAGGTACAGTCATTAATGCTACAGAGCAATCTGAAGAAGTAGTTCAGACAGCTACTGTTTCATCGTCCACCTCTTCAGATTATTCATCATTTTCCTCATCTGATTATTCAAGTTCAAGCGATTGGGGATATGATTGGAGTTCCGGCGGTTCCAGTTCAAGAGGTTCCAGTTCAGGCAGGGCTGGAGGATATGCCAGTGTGGATGATTTTGACTTCACTTAAAACACGTTTAGATTAGAAAGAAATTTTCTTTTTAATCTCTTTATTTTTTATTTTTAATTTTAAAAATTTATGGATTAAATCTTTTAAATCATGCTTTTTAACTAAACATTTAAATACTATTAAGTCGAAACAATTAATTAATAGTTATGAATAGGGATTTCATTTCATAACAATTTATTATTACTGAATTTTCATGATTATAGGAGGAGTTATTAATGGCAAGATTTGAAGTAGCAGAAGACAGAATGTTCAATGTAAAAATCTGCTTAAAATGTAATGCCCGTAACCCTGCTGGTGCAACTACTTGCAGAAAATGTGGTTACAAAGGTTTAAGATACAAAGCAAAAGAACCAAGAGGATAAACATATTCTCTTTATCTTTTAACTATTTTTTATTCAATTTCTAATTTTTAAACATAATATTAATATATCATTTTTAACAAAACTAATTTTATGAAAAACGTTGAAAATTACATTCGTGATATATTAAAAACAAGGAAAATTCATTTTACTTTAATTGATCCTGATGAACAGACACCTGAAAAAGCTTTAGAAATTGCTACTCAAGCTATTGAAGGTGGAACTGATGGAATAATGATTGGAGGGTCTACAGTCAATGGAGATGATGTAGACAACACATGTAAGATATTGTCTGAAAATATTGCTGTTCCGATTATAATTTTCCCTGGAAATATCAGCAGTGTAAGTAAATATGCTGATGCTATTTTCTTCATGAGTTATGTTAATTCCACCAATCAATACTGGATTAACGGTGCACAGTCATTAGCCGCTCCTAGCGTTAAGGCATCATGTATTGAAACATTATCAATGGCATATATGGTTGCTGAACCTGGTGGAACTGTCGGATGGGTTGGAGATGCTAAACTAGTTCCTAGAAACAAGCCAAAAATCCCTGCCGTTTATGCAATGTCTCATGAAATGTTCGGATTTAAATTCTTCTATCTTGAAGCTGGTTCTGGTGCGGATAAACCGATTCCTCCGGAAATGGTTGCATACACTAAAAAAGCAACAGAAAACATGATCATTCTTGTTGGCGGAGGTATACGTGACGCAAAGGCAGCATATGCTGCAGCAAAAGCTGGCGGAGACATCATTGTAACCGGCACTGTTGTTGAGGAAGTGGAAGATGTTCAGGCTAAAATTCAGGAATTGACCGGAGCTATTAAAAAAGCTTCACTAGAGTAGTCATCAACTGCTCTCTCTATATTTTTTTATACACCATTAACATAATTAATGATTAAGGGGATATTATGTTAAATTCACTATATGAAAAAGCCATCGCTAAAAGAGGATTTATCCATCCTATTGAATCAGAAACTGATATTGAATCTCTGCTTGAAGGCAGATGGTTTGATAGGCAAATCGGTGAAAGTTCTGATGATTTCATTATTGCGGCTGGAGATGGAAGTTTCAACAAAAAGAAATTCCTCACAACCAATTTCTGTGCGGTAGGTGCTGAATCCATAATTTATGATGGCAAAATCAAAAAAATTGATGATTCAGATATATTTGATATTGGACACGTTTCTTTTTTAGATGAACTTTTAGGAAACTATATGGCTGTTTATGAGTTAAAATGTGCTTTAAGGGCTATTAAAGAATATGATGTAGATTATTACATGTTTGATGGGTCTATTTTGGGGGATTTGCAGAATGCATTTCCGAGAAGTGCAAAACTGCCTGATAAAATCAGGAATAACTTGGACGATACTCTATTGAAAGAATTTGAGAGAAGATTAAGCAGAAATCCTTATGGATTGGTATTTCCAGATATCAGAGATACTTTTAATTTAATGGAACTGCCTAAATCCGAAAACTCAAATAAAATCGAGGAATATAATCTGCATTTGGCTTCCATTGAAAAGATTATTTTATTAAGGGAAATTTTACAATACCGAAAAAAGATAATTTCCATTTCAAAAACATCCTCTGACAATTCTCTATTCCATTGGAATATTCCGGATATCGCATTTTTGGATAAGAATACTCAAAAGCAGGGGATGTCCATAATTGATGATGACAAAAGGGTTCACCCGAATGCCCCATTTCCATATTACAATGACTTTTTCAAGGGCATAACGTTTACAATATTTTATGTAAGGCTTCAGGATAACAAAAATGTATTAAAAGTGGAATTGCCGTACAAGGCATCCAAAAAGGATGTGTTTGAAATTATGAGAAAAATCAATGTCCTTTCAGTTCAGGGATATCCGTATTTACTGAATAAGGCACACAATGATGTTGTAATTACAGATAGGAATATTAAGGAACTGCTTAAAATAGCTAAGATTTACGAAACAACAAACAGGGAAGTGATGTCATGGTAGTAGGAATTTGTGTAGGGGAAACTTCACTTACAGAAGTTACATTCATCTCCGATAAAATGCCAAAGGTTGGCGAATATGTCACAATAGAATATGATGATAAGCAAGTTTTAGGAATGATTGAAAACTTAATTCGGGGAAATGATGCTTTAAATGTCGATATAAATGATTTCAAAGCCATTCAAAAAATATCAAGCATTGGGGTTGAAGACAATTACATCAGAGGCAAAGTAAAGATTCTAGGTGACATTAATGACGATTTGAGACTTCCAAGAACACCGGTACTTCCGGGAACTGAAATCAGATTGGCGGACAGCGAGATTTTAAAAGACATTTTTGAAGTCAATAATCCTTTGAAATTGGGATGTTTGGTCAATCAAAGTGATGTTGATGTTAATGTTGATGCAAATCCGATTTTGTCAAGACATTTGGCAATTCTGGCGATGACCGGTGCAGGAAAATCAAATACAGTGTCTGTTTTAATTGATCAGTTACTGGGATATAGTGTGCCGGTATTTGTATTTGATATGCATGGTGAATATAAGGATGCTAAATTCCCTAATGGGGATGTTAATGTGATTTCGCCAAAAATCAATCCAAATTATATGGCATTTAACGAAATTCGAAGGTTGGTAAATATTCCATCAAACGGTTATATTCAGGAAAGACACTTTAGAAAAGCTTTCAGACTTGCCAAATCAATGCTTCGAGACGGTAAAGCCACTACAAACAATTTTTTACAGATAATGTATGATATTTTATATGACCAGTCACTGGAAGAGGGTTCAGACAGGCAGATAGTGGATGTTATGAATAAAATTGATGATTCAATGGACAGGTATTCTAAACTATTCGATAAGAATGCGTCAAATATATTATCAACTATTAAGGCGGGTCATGTTAATGTCCTGGATTTAAGTCAGGTTGATGAATCAGTGGCCAGTGTGCTTGTAAGTCATATTTTAAGAAATTCTCTTCAAAGGTCTAAAGATGCCGCTCACAGTGACAATAAACAGGAGCTGCTGGACAATTCAGTATTTTTCATTTTGGAAGAAGCTCATATATTAGCTCCAAACAAACGTGAATCTGATTCTAAAAGATGGATTCAGAGAGTTGCAAGGGAAGGTCGTAAATTCGGTTTGGGTTTATGTTTGGTAAGTCAATCTCCAAAAACAGTTGACCATGATGCCTTGTCACAGATGAATAATATGATTATTTTGAGACTCGTTGAGCCAGAGGATCAAAGACATGTTCAATCAGCAAGTGAAAGCTTGTCACAGGATTTGGTGAATCAGCTTCCATCACTGAACGTGGGAGAAGCTATTGTGCTTGGATTGATGAGTAAGGTGCCGACACTTGTTAAAATTGATGAGTTTAAGGGCCGCCGTCACGGTGATGACATGGATATTGTTTCCCATTTTAAAAATATCAGGCGGCGTCAAGCTGAAGAGCTTAAACGTCAGCAACAGGAAACATTGGATATGGGATATGATTATTGATATCCTACTTTTTTATATTTTTTTAAATCAATATTGATTTTTGCTTGAAATATTGTATAGGGTTATATAGAAACTTATTTATAGAATTCAATTAATATTATTAATTATATTGCAATTTAAAAAATTTTGCTAAACTTTGATAGTAATTTTTTTATATTTTTTAAATCATAGTGGTGTTTTTAACTTGAAAATATTTGTCATTATTTTAATTTTTTTAAAATCAGTTTTGAATACTCCTCAAATGCTCTCTTAGCAAAATATTAAATATGCAATTAAATAAAATATTATTCAACTAAATACTGTTATGGTGTTTATTGGTTATATACAATTAAATTTAAAAAGGTAATATAATGAAATTTGCACATTTAGCAGATACTCATTTAGGTTATCGCCAATTTGGATTAATTGAGCGAGAAAAAGACTTTTATGAAGTATTTGGAAAGGTTATAAATAAAATAATTGAAGAAAAAGTAGACTTTGTAATACATAGTGGTGACTTATTTGAAAC
>CAZQWN010000113.1:0-5924 GCA_964596915.1 uncultured Methanobrevibacter sp. | reverse complement strand
GTAATTACAATAAAGATACTGGTGTTTGGACTGTTGGTGATTTGGCTAATGGTGCATCTGCAAGCTTAGTGATTACTACTCAAGTGGACATTACTAATGCGACTATCATTAACGTTGCTAACGCTACTTCCGATACTCCTGGTAACAGCACTCCTGGAAACAACACTACTGATGTTGATCCTGAAGCAGACTTAGAAATTATCAAATTGGTTTCCAATAAAACCACCAAAAAAGGTGAAATTATCACATGGACTATTGTTGTAACCAACAAAGGTCCTGATGCAGCTTCAAACATCTATGTGAAAGATACTTTGCCTGCTGGTGTAACTTACAAAGCTCACACAACTTCAAAAGGATTATTTGATTCAAACAACTTGTCCTGGTTTATTACTGGATTAAACAATGGTGAATCCGCAACATTAACTATTAGCACTTTAGTGGATGTTGAAGATACCACATTAGTAAACAATGTAAATGTAACCAACGATGTTTACGATCCAAATAAAACCAACAACAAAGCTAACAATACTACTGTTGTAGATAAAGAATTGCCTGCAGACTTAGAAGTAACTAAAGTTGTATCTAACGCAAATCCTCACAAAGGTGACATCATTTATTGGACTATTACTGTTGTTAACAATGGTCCTGGTGCTGCAAAAGATGTAACTGTAACTGATAAGTTGCCTGCTGGCTTAATCTACATAGGCGCCAATGGCAATTACAATAAAGATACTGGTGTTTGGACTGTTGGAGATTTAGATAATAAAGCGCAAGCAAGTTTAACCATTATTACTATGGTAGACACTACAAATGCTAATATTACTAACGTTGCTGTTGCAAACTCCACTACTCCGGATTCAAATCCTGAAAACAACAAGGACAACGACACTACTGAAGTTGACCCTGAAGCTGATGTAAAAGTTGTAAAAACAGTATCTAATCCGAAGCCTTCCAAAGGAGATGTAATTACCTGGACTATTGTTGTAACAAACTTCGGTCCTGACAAAGCTGCCAATGTAATTGTTGAAGAAAACTTACCTAAAGGATTACAATTAGTTTCCGCAAAAGGAAGCAAAGGTTCCTTTGAAGACAACATTTGGACTGTGGGAGACTTAAACAATGGTGAAATCGCTACATTAACTTTAACTACAAAAGTTTTAGTTTCAGGCGGTAAGATTGAAAACATCGTTGTTGCATCAGCTACCACATACGATCCGAATATGACCAACAACAGAGATAAGGAAACTACAGTTCCTAAGGATAAATCTACTAGTGCTGATTTGGAAATTATCAAAGTAGCTAATAAAGACAAAGTAAAAGTTGGAGATAAAATTATCTGGACTATTACTGTAATTAACCATGGTCCTGATAAAGCTGTTGGAGTTTACGTAAATGATATCCTTATAGCTGGAGATGCAATGTTAATTTCAGGCAATCCAAGTTCAGGATTATTTGACGTAAATACTGGAATATGGTATATTGGAAATATGGAAGTTGGAGAAACTGTAACATTAACAGTTGCTTTCAGAGCATTATCTGCTGGTGAAGCTGTAAACTATGCTGAAGTAAACAGTCTCACTCCAGATCCAAATCCTGATAACAACAAAGACAGTTCCACTGTCATTGTAGATTCTGATGTTCCTCCTGTAGTTCCAGATGAACCTTCACAACCTTCAATTCTTACTATGCATGCTACTGGTAACCCTATTGTAATGGTTCTTTTAGCATTATTAGCTATTGTTGGTGTAACTTTAAGAAGAAAAGATTAAATTACATGATGGGAATTAATTTTCCCATACTTTTTTTATTTTTTTGCAAAAAAATTTAACTTCAATATAATTGAAGTTACCTATAAAATTTCAATACTTTTTTTATTAAAATACTATTTTAATTATATCAATATTTCATTATATTGATTTATC
Source organism: uncultured Methanobrevibacter sp. (assembly GCA_964596915.1). Classification (GTDB taxonomy): domain Archaea; phylum Methanobacteriota; class Methanobacteria; order Methanobacteriales; family Methanobacteriaceae; genus Methanocatella. Next base: position 4,002 of record CAZQWN010000113.1, on the reverse strand, counting down.
AAAACTTTTTTTCAAAAACAAATTACATAACCTATATGTCCCTTTATCCAAATTTCATTTTTTGATATTCAAACATTATAAAAGACATTAGTGAGAGATATATCAATGATTAAATTAAATTGTGTGATTAAATGAAAAGTGATAGTATTAAAAAAGGAATTCAAAGGGCTCCACACAGGTCTCTTTTAAGAGCTTGCGGTTTGGATGATGATGACTTTAAAAAACCGTTCATCGGAATCGCCAACAGTTTTACAGACATTGTACCGGGTCATATTCATTTAAAAGAACTTGTTGAATTTGTTAAAGAGGGAATAATTGCAGCCGGCGGCATTCCGTTTGAATTCGACACAATGGCAGTGTGTGACGGAATAAGTATGAACCATGAAGGTATGAAATATTCACTTCCTTCACGTGAAATCATTGCAGCAACAGTTGAATCCATGACTAAAGGTCATGCGTTTGACGGACTTGTACTGATTCCAAGCTGTGACAAGGTAGTCCCCGGAATGATTATGGGTGCAGCACGAGTGAATGTTCCGTCAATTGTCGTTACAGGCGGACCGATGCAGTCCGGTGAATATAATGGAAAGCCTGCTGACCTTATCACAGTATTTGAAGCGGTCGGTGCAAATTCTGCCGGAAAAATGTCTGAAGAGGAAGTCTATGAGCTTGAAAAATGTGCCTGTCCCGGTGCCGGAAGCTGTTCAGGACTCTTTACAGCAAACACTATGGCATGTATTACAGAAACATTCGGTTTGTCACTTCCGACATGCGCTACAACTCATGCAAGAACTGAAGAAAACAATCAGATTGCATTTGAATCCGGTCGTCAAATCATTAAACTTGTAGAAGAGGATATAAAACCCTCTAACATCATGACTCAACAGGCTTTCAACAATGCTATTGCAGTGGACATGGCATTGGGAGGATCATCCAACACAGCACTTCACATCCCCGCAATTGCAAGTGAAGTCGAAGGTGTTGAGGTGGATTTGGAACTCTTTGATGAAATATCAAGAAAGGTTCCTCACATTGCACTCATCTCTCCTGCAGGTGAGGATTCAATGATGGATCTCCACAAGGCTGGTGGAATTCAGGCCGTTTTAAAAACATTGGGTGATAAGATTGACACCAATCAGATGACAGTAACCGGAAAGACTATTAAAGAAAATCTTGAAAGTGTTGAAAACAAAAACACCGATGTCATCCACACATTGGACAATCCTGTTCATGAAGATGGTGGAATAGCAATTTTGAAAGGTAATCTTGCTCCAAACGGTAGTGTAGTTAAAAAAGGTGCAGTTGCAGACCATTTAATGCATCTTAAAGGGCCTGCAAAAGTATATAACTCAGAAGAAGATGTTACAAAAGCAATATTTGACCATGAAATCGAAGAGGGAGATATTGTTGTAATCAGATATGAAGGACCTAAGGGCGGACCCGGAATGCGTGAAATGCTAAATCCAACATCTGCTCTTGCAGGAATGAACATCAAGGATGTGGGATTAATAACTGACGGAAGGTTCTCTGGAGGAACTCGTGGTCCGTGCATAGGTCACGTTTCACCTGAAGCTAGAGAAAACGGTCCTATTGCAGCAATCCAAAACGGAGATATCATCGAAATTGACATTAACAACAGATTTATTAATGTAGAGTTAAGTGATGAGGAAATCGAAAAGAGATTAAAAGAAGTTAATCACCCTGAAAGTGATGTTTCCGGATGGTTGGCATTATATCAAAAACTTGTTCACTCAGCTGATACCGGTGCTATTTTAAGGTAGTGTTAAAATGGAAATGCTTAAGTATTCAGAGATAGATTTATCCGAAACCATCAAAAGGTCTGAAGAGGATGTAAACAAGGTACTTGGAATCGTTTCAGACATTTTAAACAATGTTAATGATAACGGTGACGGTGCTATTAGAGAATATACTGAAAAGTTTGACGGCGTTACAATAGAAAATCTGAAAGTATCTAAGGATGAAATTGCAGAGGCTTACGAGACATTGGACGATGAACTGCTCTCTGCACTTAAAAGTGCCGCAGACAACATCGAAAGATTTCATAAAAAACAGATTCCGTCAGAATGGGAAATGGAAGTCAATCCGGGAATCGTTGCAGGTCAAATCGTAAGGCCAATAAACTCTGCAGGCTGTTACATACCTGGTGGTCGTGCGGCGTATCCTTCATCAATACTTATGACAGTAATCCCTGCAAAGATTGCAGGTGTTGAAAAGGTGGTATGCGTAACTCCGCCGCAAAAGGACGGTAAGATTTTGGATGCAATTCTTGTTGCTGCTGACATTGCAGGTGCAGACGAGATTTACAAGGTCGGTGGCGCACAGGCAATTGCAGGCCTTGCATACGGTACCGAGTCAATACCTCGAGTAGAAAAAATTGTGGGTCCGGGTAATATATTCGTTACAGCTGCAAAGAAACTTGTATATGGTCAAGTAGATATAGAGTTTCCGGCAGGTCCCTCAGAAGTTCTTATATTGGCTGATTCCACAGCAAATCCTGAATTTTTGGCAACAGATATTCTGGCACAGGCTGAGCATGACCCTAACGCATCATGCTTTTTGGTGACTGACGATGAAGAGTTAGCAACCAAAACTGATGAGTTTGTAGCCAAATTAACTGAAATTGCACCAAGACGTGAAATCATTGAGGAGTCATTGTCAAAAAGCGGAAAAATAATTATCACTGACACATTCGAAGAAGCTATTCACGTTACAAATGAATACGCTCCCGAACATTTAATCATATCCACAAAAGACGATGACGAAACACTGTCACACATCAAAAATGCAGGTTCAATATTTTTGGGTGCCTACTCACCTGTTGCGGCAGGGGATTACGGTTCAGGAACAAACCACGTTTTACCTACTGGCGGAGGGGCCAAAATGTATTCCGGCCTTTCAACAGAGGCGTTCATCAAAAAGCCTACAGTTCAAAGAATAACCAAAGAAGGTCTAAAAGAGCTTTCAAAGACTTCCGTTCCGATTGCAGAATATGAAGGATTCTTTGCACACGCAAACTCATTCAAGACAAGATTAAGAGATGATTAGATGGATTTTGAAAGGGTGGATATGGATGATATGACAGAAGAGGAGCTTCAGGAATCATTCCGTCAAAGCCAGCTTCTCTTTAAGCTCAATCACACAATGCCCATGACTCCCGAATACGATGAGGTCTTAAAAGAACTTATGGGAGACAACCTTGGTGAAAACTCAAGGATCATGGCACCCCTTTCAGGAGCAGCACTAGATAAGCTTGTTGTCGGCGACAATGTCTTCATCAACTCCAACTGCCTTGCAATGGCCCGTGGTGGAATAACAATCGAGGATGACGTGATGCTTGCTGCTAATGTCCAACTACTCTCAAACAATCACGATGAGTATAACAGAAACGTACTTCTCTGCAAACCGATTCACATCAAAAAGGGAGCATGGATAGGTGCAGGCGTTTCAATTCTTCCTGGCGTAACCATAGGCGAATATGCAATTGTAGGTGCCGGAGCGATAGTCACAAAGGACATTGGCGACTATGAGGTTGCAGTTGGCGTTCCTGCAAAAGTCGTTAAAAATTTGGATAAGGAAAAATTTTAATTTCCTTACAATTTTCTTTTTTTAAAACAATTCTATAAATTAACTTTAATTTTACAAATTCACTTTTTGACTACTTTAAATATTATTCTACTCAATAATATGACGTAATAGATAAATTAATAACTTAATTGCCTAATTGGAAATGATGTTCTGTATGTATATTATTTCCTCTTTTGTATAGGGGGTTGGGTTTTTGAGCGAATTCTTGATTGCGCTCGATTTAGTCTTGATTGTTCTCGACGTTATTGTAATATATTATCATTTCAATAACTGATTGAACAGTTTAGTATGATTGTTGAATTATAGAAGGTTGGTTCGTGATTTTTTCAAGGCCCGTCAGCTGGAAGTTTTGCGTAACTCTTCCCAGCCTTATTTTTTTTCTTGAACTGTATTATT
>CAZQWN010000112.1:0-5979 GCA_964596915.1 uncultured Methanobrevibacter sp. | reverse complement strand
GTGAAATTACAATCTGTTAAATTAACATCATCGTAAACATAAACAGCACCACCCCGACCTGCAGAGTTATTGACAAAATTACAATCTCTCAAGGAACCTGAATCTAAAAGGATAGCACCACCCCAATCTGCAGAGTTATTGACAAAATTACAATCAGTAAAATTACCATCATCGTCAACGAAAACAGCACCACCATCTTCATCTGCAGAGTTATTGATGAAATTACAGTTTAGAGCTTCAAAAGTTGCATTATCCTCAGAATAAACCGCACCACCCCACTCCGCAGAGTTATCAGTGAAATTACAATTTATAACATTACCATAAATCTTAAAGTAAACTGCACCACCAGAACTGTCATAACCTGAAACAGTATTGTTAATAAAATTACAATTTAAAACACTTCCGGAACTCAACCAGATAGCACCACCATATTTAGCATGATTATTCTCAAATGAAACATCTTTAACAATACCCTCACGAGCAACTATTGCACCACCGTTAACAGCGGAATTGGCAATAAATTCACCATTGAAAATTACATTTTCAAAGCTTTCAAAGAAATTGACTCCCCCACCATTAGGAGAGGTATTGTTTATGAAATTACCGTTGAAAGTTAGGTTGTAAGGAGTTTGACGATAGTTTACTGCACCTCCATGTTCAGCGGCAGTATTGTTGGTGAAATCACCGGCAAATAAACTGTTGGTTGAAACATCCCTGAAAGTAATTGCACCACCATTACCGTTCATTTCATCAGTTTGACATCCTAAAGCAGAATTGTTAATGAAACTACCGGTGAAATTATTGTTATCTGAAGTACCGTAGAAAGCAATCGCACCACCGGAGGAATTAGCTAAATTAAACATGAAATCAGAATTAAACCTGTTATTGTTAGCTTTATTGTAGAAAAAGATTGCTCCACCGTTAACAGCATAGTTATTTGTGAAACTACCTTCAAATTGATTGTTCAAAGCAACATTACGGAAAAATACTGCACCTCCACTGGCGGAATTAACACGATTATTATTAAATTCAGCGGAAATCACATTATCACAGGACTTATCCTGGAAACAGATAGCTCCACCAATTCTTTCAGCCTCATTATCTTCAAAATAACCATCAATCACATTACCAGAAGTTTCATTGTTAAAGAAAATTGCTCCACCCTGATAAGCACTGTTATAAATAAAAGTGGAATTGATTATAGAATTAGAAGCAGAACCATTAACATAAACAGCACCACCATTATATGCGATATTGCCTATAAATTCACCATTTAATGTCACATTTCCAAAACTGTCCATGAAATGGATTGCACCACCATATGTAGCGTGATTATTAACGAAATCACCGTCAAAGGTGACATCTTGAGGAGTTTGCCTGAAGTTTACAGCACCACCATGTTGAACAGCAGTATTGTTAATGAAATCACCGGCAAACAAACAGTTACTTGAAACATCCCTGAAAGTAACCGCACCACCATTACCAGTCATTTCACCATCTTCCACTCCTAAAGCAGAGTTATTAATGAAACTACCTGTGAAATTATTGTTATCTGAAGTACCGTAGAAAGCAATCGCACCACCGGTCGAATTAGCTAAATTAAACATGAAATCAGAAGAAAACCTGTTATTGTTAGCTTTATTGTAGAAAAAAATTGCACCACCGTTAACAGCATAGTTACGTTTGAAACTACCTTCAAATTGATTGTTCAAAGCAACATTACGGAAAAATACTGCACCTCCACTGGCGGAATTAACACGATTATTATTAAATTCAGCGGAAATCACATTATCACAGGACTTATCCTGGAAACAGATAGCTCCACCAATTCTTTCAGCCTCATTATCTTCAAAATAACCATCAATCACATTACCAGAAGTTTCATTGTTAAAGAAAATTGCTCCACCCTGATAAGCACTGTTATAAATAAAAGTGGAATTGATTATAGAATTAGAAGCAGAACCATTAACATAAACAGCACCACCATTATATGCGATATTGCCTATAAATTCACCATTTAATGTCACATTTCCAAAACTGTCCATGAAATGGATTGCACCACCATATGTAGCGTGATTATTAACGAAATCACCGTCAAAGGTGACATCTTGAGGAGTTTGCCTGAAGTTTACAGCACCACCATGTTGAACAGCAGTATTGTTAATGAAATCACCGGCAAACAAACAGTTACTTGAAACATCCCTGAAAGTAACCGCACCACCATTACCAGTCATTTCACCATCTTCCACTCCTAAAGCAGAGTTATTAATGAAACTACCTGTGAAATTATTGTTATCTGAAGTACCGTAGAAAGCAATCGCACCACCGGTCGAATTAGCTAAATTAAACATGAAATCAGAAGAAAACCTGTTATTGTTAGCTTTATTGTAGAAAAAAATTGCACCACCGTTAACAGCATAGTTACGTTTGAAACTACCTTCAAATTGATTGTTCAAAGCAACATTACGGAAAAATAATGCCCCTCCACTGGCGGCATTAACACGATTGTTATAAAACTCAGCAGAAATCACATTATCACAGGACTTATCCTGGAAACAGATTGCTCCACCAATTCTTTCAGCCACATTTCCTTCAAAATATCCATCAATCACATTAGCATTAGTTTCATTGTTAAAGAAAATTGCTCCACCGCGATAAGCACTGTTATTAATAAATGTGGAATTGATTTTAGAATTTGAAAAAGCATTCTCAATAAATACTGCCCCACCAGTTTCAGCGGAGTTATTATTGAAATTGCAATTCATCACATTACTGCCATCATAAAAGTAAACTGCACCACCAGAGCTATTTGCTGTGTTTTTAATGAAATTACAATTTGTCATATTGCCTGAATATATCCAGACAGCACCACCATCATCAGAAGCACTGTTATCTGTGAAATTACAATTTGTCACAGTACCAGTATTCATAAAGGCAACCGCACCACCAGAGAAAGCGGAGTTGTTAGTGAAATTACAGTTCATTACGGTTCCAAGTTCATTAAAGAAAATTGCTCCTCCATTATCTCTATAATTGGCATTTATTATTGACAGATTTTTAATGGTTACACCAGAAGCAGATACATCAAATGCCCGGATAGTTGATCCTGCCATGTCAATGACTGCACCATTACCGTCAATGACCTTATTGGACTCACTGATAGTGATAGGAGTAGCATTTTCATCATAAATATAGTTCTTAGATTCTAATATAATGTTTCCTGATTTACCAATCTCTTCAGCTAAAGCCGAATAGTTAGCAGAACCAGTATCAGTTTGCACGTTCAGATTATCATTTAATGTCAATGCAGAGTTTTTTTCACCTGTCTGCATATTATCATCAATTACTTCATCATCAACAGATAACTCCAGCTGACCTGTATCCTCACCGGCCAATGGAGTATCCATTTCGCTTGCACATACACCAGCTATGCTGAATAGAAAAATGGCAAGCATTATTATAATCATGCTTTTCCCGTATTTCATGGTTATTCACTCTCAATCATTATAACGTAAAATATTTTTTTAAGAATTTTGTTTTAATTTAAACAATCAGGTAACATGTTATTTTAAACTTTAAAACTTTAATTCTTGCTTAAATTTATATAAACAAAGACTTATATACATGCTTATTTTAAAAAATAGGATTCCATTTAAATTCAGGATAAAGATATAAAACTGTAATTTATAAAACTATCTATTCACCATACACGAAGAAAAATAGACTAGAAAATGCATTTAAAAAACTCAGATTAATTAATTGACATGAATCACAATCTTGTTAAATCTATAACAAAAACCTGTAGAAAAAATAGTTAGAAAATAATGTGTTTTAAAGCTTTACGAGTGGTAATTTCAATACATATAACATGCTCACACATGCTATATATAATCTGAATTAAATCAATAATGCATTAGAATTTAACTGTATCCAAAAGAGCATATTTTAAATATAACCTTAATTACATATGAACAAATGAATTAATTGTTTTTTAAAAAATAAGGTTAATGTCTTATTGCAGAGAAAAATCTCTACAATATTCCATACAGACATTAAATAAATTTCATCTCTCAGAAGTTTACTAAAAAAGTAAATTTCTATTTAATGGTTTATAGAATGTCATATTTAAACTTAATTATTTTTTAAAAATGGCAATTAAATAGTGGATATCTAAGGGAAAAAGCCTCCGCGAAAGCATTAATGCTTTCAAAAGACTATCATTGATAATTTGAAAATATTTAATTGCCCGAATGGAGGTGAAACATGAGAAATTATCTTCAATTTACAATAACATTAATAGCTTTAAAAATTGAAATAATATTAAAACTATATGCCATAGTCATGAAGATAATTAACTCCACCATTCTCACCCCCGAGAGATGAAATGATGGAACACAATAAGAGCGTATGGAAAAACTGTTACAATTAGCAAACAAATATCCTTTAAATATAATTAACATCATATTTATTTACCTCCCCTACAATTTTCGAAGGCTTTTTAACTATTGGTTAATTTATAATTTAAAGCTTGTTGAAACCATTTGGTAAAATTGTAGTGAAAAAAACATCACATATAAACTTTAGGGGTTGCAATGAATTAAATTAAAACAATCGATCAAAATATAACAAATATGAAAATTAGCAAAATTACCAATTTTAAAATAAAAAATATGATTTAAGACAATAAAACTGTAATATAAATACTCATTCAATATATTGAATGATATCCTATAAAAGAACATTCAATATACTATTTAACATTAAAAAAAATTATCTAAAAAATAAACTGATATTCATCAATGCGAAAATCTTTAGTCTAGAAGTTTAACTTCCCCCGAATGAAGGCTTGTGCCTATCAATACTTTTTTTATTCCTAAAGCATCCAGCTCACCAATGGACTGCTTGTTCAAGCCGCCAGCAACTATCAATTTATCTTTAAAATCTTCAAATTCATCCAGAAGCTCTTTATTATAACCTTTTTCAGTGCCCACACCAGTAATATCCAGTAAAATTATTTCATTAGGATTAAGTTCTTTAAGAATTTCCTTGAATTCCGCTAAACTCATATCGAAATTTTTTGAAAGCAAATCATTGTTTTTAACATCTATGCTTACAACAATTCTTTCTTTAGGATACTTTTCAAAAATATTTCTCATCTCGTCTATGCTTTCGAGTGTTTCGGTCGGTATGATGATTTTGTATGCATAGTCAAGGAAGAATTCAAAGCTCTCAAGGTTTTTAACACCGCCGTCAAATATTACTGGCAATATTGTGTTGACCATCTTGATGTCGCCGATATTGTGGCCTTGGGATTCAATCAAATCCAAATCGGCAATGTAGATTTCATCTGCACCGTTCAGTTTCAATCCTTGTGCAATTTCAATGGGATTTGATGAATATGCAAAAACTGTGTTTAGTGGTGTGTATGTGTCTCTCATGCCTGATTTGCCGCTTACGGCTTGGTGTTGTTTTAAATCAATGACTGGAATTTTCTTTAACATAATAATTAATTAGAATATCAAAGTATAAAAAGATTTAAAAAAAAATTCAAGGAGGTGAGGAAAGCATATGTGTTTTTTAGCTTTCCTCAGAGTATATAAAAATAATGATCAATTTTGATTAATAACAATATGTTATGAACCTCTACTTATTATTTTTAGTCACATAGTATATAAATGTTACTCTATTTTAGAAAAATTAAAGTAAACTTGAATATGTAATTTTTAATTTTATTAAATAAAATAGACCATATATTTAATAATAATATTCAAATTTAAACAATAATTACAAACAATACCCATATAATAAAACACAACTTTTTTAAAGACTGAAAATGAGTAAAATTTAATAAAATTATCTTGATAAAGTTTAATTGAAAAAAATCAGTTTGAAGTAACTAAAAGAGGGAATTTGAAAGATAGTCATTTTTATTTGGCACAATATTGCTAAGCTATTGGAGTTACTTCAAACCTTTTATGA
>CAZQWN010000111.1:0-6086 GCA_964596915.1 uncultured Methanobrevibacter sp. | reverse complement strand
AGCCCAGAATCCGATATCGGATTTTTTAGCAATTTTGTGAGTTAAACTCATTAATGAATCTGGATCTGAGTAGGATTCTCCCATGAATGCATGGAAGATGTGTCCTCCAGGAGTTAAACTGTGGTATTGCTCTTCAATTTTGATTTTTTCAATTAAGGATAATCCTGTGTCTACTGGTACGTGGGAAGAGTTTGTGTAGTAGTTAGCATTTCCTTCACCCTGTACGATTGCCTGGTCTCCGAATTGTTTTTTGTCAAGAGTTGCAAATCTGTAAGCAGTAGATTCTGCAGGAGTTTGTAAAACAGACCATCTGAGGCCGGTTTCTTCCTGTAATTTTTTAGCTCTTTGGTTAATGTATTCAAGACATTTTACACCGAACTTGTTAGCGTCAGGGTTTTCGATTCCTTCGCCGAATAGGGATAATAACATTTCGTTAAGTCCGACAAAACCAAAGGACAAGGTTGAGTTTTGGATTCTGTAGTATGAATCTTCAGCTACTTGTTGTTTTAAGAATGGTAAAATGTGGAAATCGTTTAAACATTTTAATCCTTGATCTCTTCTAAGCATTAAAGTTTCAACTGCTAAATCCATGTATTCGTCTAAGTATTCAAATACTTGGGTTTCATCTTTGGATTGGTATCCGATTCTTGGGAAGTTTAAGGTTACGTAAGCAAGGTTACCTGTTCTTAAACAGTCTTGGTCCCAGTCACCAGTCCATGTGTCTTGTAAACAGGTTCTGCATCCCATGTAGTTTGCCATTTGATTCCTGTATTCAGGGAACATGTTTACAAAGTAGGATGAACCGTATTTTGCGGATAATTCGTGAACTAACCTGATGTCGTCTTCGTATTCACTGGTCATTGTTTCAGGTCTTAGTGTGTAGATTGTATTTGGGAATAAGTGAGGTTTACCTTCATTGTCTCCTGTGAGTAATGTTTCAGTGAATGCTCTTTGGATTAATCTGGTTTCTTCTTCATAGTCAGCGTAAGTTCCTACAACTTGGCCTTTTGGTCCGTATGCGGTTTCGTCTTTCAAGAAGTCAGGAACACCGAATTCCAATGCCATACTTGTGAATGGTACTTGTGATCCTCTTGCAGCATAGGCCATGTTCAGGTTGTAGACAAGCATTTGCACAGCTTGTTTGATTTCATCGTAGGTTCTGCCTCTTGCGAACGGTGCAACAAATACATTCCATAATGACATTCCTTGTCCTCCGGACATGTTCTGTTGTGCTGCAAGCATGATTTCGCCGGTATGGTTCATTAAAGTTTCCATGTGGTTTGGCGCACCTGCAATGGAGGTGTGGTCACCGGTACCGTCCACTTTAAGTCCATATTTGATGAAAGTTCTTATGTCATGTTGCATACAGTTCATTGGTCTTCCTGCGAAGAATTCTAAATCGTGAATGTGAATGTCACCGGACATGTGTGCGTCGGCTAAGTGTGCTGGTAACATTTTTAAGAGTGCGTATTGTTTTAACGCTTCGTCAGCTACATGCTTGTGAATACTTTCAGGGTTGTGAATCATGTTTGCGTTGTCCCTGTTACCGTTTTCGATAAGTGAGGTAATGTTGTATACAGGGATACCTAAACGGGTGTAACGGCTTCTTAAGTCTTCTAAGCCGTATTCAATCAATTTTGTGTTGACCATTTCCCTAATCATTGGAGCGGTCAGGTATTCTACGTTCAGTTTTTTGAGTTCTTTCCAGGTTTCAGTAGCAATCTCAAAAGCGGTTTCTTGGCTAGCGCCGGTTTCTTCAATTAATGTATTAGCGATTTTTGATAAGTCAAATGCTTCAATAGTATCTCTGGAAGTACGTACTTTTAATTGAGTGCTTGCTAAGTATTTGTTTGCGATTTCAGGGTCGATGTCTTCAAGACATTCGTGTACGATTTTTTTGATTTCTTTTGTTTTGATTCCGTCGTATAGTTGAGATACTACAGTTGCGATGATTTTGTCAGATTCAAAGAATGGGGTTTCAACCATTACTAATGATTTTAATAGTTTTTCGTAACTGAATCTTTCTTTAATTCCGTTATTTTTCTCTACATTGATTTTAACGGATTCATTTAAATTATTTCCTAATTCTGATATTTTTTCCATTTTTTTCACACCATTTTTCCTACGTTTTAATGAAAATGAAATTTAATACGAGAGAGCATGCTCTCTCAATTGTATTAACTATATGTTGGGACTTGTATATATATTGTTCGATTAGGTACGAACAAACAAGTTCTATATTATACGAACATATAATTAATAATTGGTTTTTCAAAGTATATAAAATGTTCGTCGTATCACGAACAGTATTATTTTACTCTGAAATTTACTATATGATCAATATATAATAAATGAAAGTGCTAGAGCATTTGATGAGTAATACCCTAGAAGAACACGTCAAGTGAACTTTGCTTTGACTTGTCACTTTCAAAAAGTGACTTGATACCGAACTCCTGAATCTCAAGGCGCTGTCTCAGATATGGTGAAATGGGATATCTGTCAATAAGCTCTTGTGAAATTTCAAGATACTTGGTAACGGATCCCTTTGAAACTGAAAGAATCAGGTTTCCACCACATTTTTCACATTTTCCGGTAAGCGGCATCCTTCTGTATTTTGATCCGCACTTTGTGCATCTAACCTTCTGTTTGGAAAATGCCCTTGAGTTACCCATAATATCCGGCAGGAAGTGGGATGAGAGAACCTTTTCAACAACTCCACGTTGGTCAACTGCCCGGATATTTTCTGCAAGTGCAATCTGTGCTTCCACTTTTTCTCTCATTGACGGCAGAGTCTTGTAAAGACAGATTGTAGGTCCTGCATGGATGCTTGTTGTGTGATGGGAAAACATCAGTCCCTCATACTGCTGTGGAGTTCCCAGATGCATTTCTACATTGTCAATGTATTCAAGGACTTCTGCAGGCTTGTGGGGGGTGTATGTCTCTTCATAAAACTCGACAGGGAATCTTTCGAATATGTCAAGGTTGTGGGACTCGTCGTCTATCTCCTCAGGATCAATTCTTGTGGATAAAACTAAAGGAGCATCCATACTTCCCCCTCTTGTGTTCGGCAAGTATGATTTTGAAAAGTTGATGATTGCATCCAGCAATAACATTACTGCATCCTCGTCACTGTCACAGTTTCTACGTTTAGCGGAGTGGAAATATGGATGTGCATAGCATCCGAGGGCCTTGGTAAATCCAACGATTCTTCCAAGCACTCCTGCTGAAGTGTGCGGTGCAAGTCCTGCCACCAAATGGCCAATCAGGTCACTTTTCTCTTTAACGTTGTAGAACGGTTCCATTCCGTAGAATCTTGTAAGCTCGTCGTCAATGAACTGTGCGGTTCTTAAAAGATATTCTCCGCAGTTGTCTGAAATCACAATGTCCTGGACCCGTAGCTCAATGATTTGATCTTCATTTTCAATAGAGTTTCCGTAACAGTCCTTTTCATAACCCATCTCCTTGAGCTTTTCAACTGTAACCCCAATCTCTTTTGGGACGAAATGTGTAAGGGGAAGATCGGTTGAATCGTGTCTTATGGTTCCGTCCTTAAATGTGAATACTTCGTTTTTGGCTCTGAGTATTCCCTTTTCAAGAGGTTCTGCCAGTTTTGATTCTGAAATCATGCCGACAACACCTTTTATCTCATCAACCCTTCTGACTTTAACGTTGTCGGATGCTTTTTTAAGCATTGCCGCAAGGGGGATATTTCCATTCCTAGGGGGCATGATTTCTGTAGGGGTTCCGCATTTCGGACAAAGTGAATTGTTTGAACTGATTCCGCACTCGGGATTGGTACATTTCCTGCTTGCAACTTCAACTTTAATGTTTCCCTTTTTGGCTGCAGTTGCAATAAGTCTTCTTGAACCGCCGTAGTTTCCAATCGGAAACAGTCCATGCGGTGCAGGTCTCATAAGCCTTTCCTTGGATTTTTCAGGCCTTCCTACACGGGTACCTATGTATGCGGGAGCCTTGTTTTTGATTTCAATTGGTGAAACTTCATTGACGGCATCTATTGTTGTTGATTTTTCAGGCAACCTTTTAGTCAATGTCATTAAAAGAGCATAGGAATGGTCTTTGTCAATGAGGATTTTATCTTCACGGACGGTATGTGGAACTCCGATTACTTCTAAAACTCTTTTTGGATATGATAAATCCAGCTTGATTCCTTCATTAGGTTTGTATGTGCTTTTACATTTGATGATTAAATCAATCAGACTGTTTAAATCATCAATTGTGACATCATTGTAGCAGTAGGTGTATTTCGGATGTAGGGGAATGTTATATTCCTTTGACAGTTTTACAGCTTCAACAGCCGGCAAATAGTCATATTCGAGGCTGTGCAAATCCAGGTCATTGTTGTCGGCATCGAACTTTTCGCTGCGTGTTAACAATTGTATCCACCATTCCTCAACCCATCCTGAAGGGTATAACGGCTGGTTGTTTCTTAAAAATTCTCCGAATGCAACGAGCATGTCTCCTAAAAACAATATCTCAACGACATCCTTTTTGACTTCACGTGCCTTTTTAACGCTATTTAGAATTAACACGTCGCCGTTTTTGAGTTTAACGGTTGGCCCTTCAATTGAGTCGACCGGAACAACACAGTTACCTTTTCCGGGGTATTCGATTTTAAGCTGTGTTCCCACAGCCAGAAACTCAAGCAACGCCATTGTTGCAGGATGAACTCCCATTGTTGCAAGGCCGGTGTTTCTTGACCTTCCGTATCTTAGCCTGAAAGCACCTTTCTCGGAAGGATATCCCAAAATAGGTCTTCCTCCTATGATATCCTGGATGTATTTAGGTTCGCTTATAATATCTGATTCTCCACCTTCATCTCCGGAGGATTCCTCCTGTTTAGGTTTTGAATATTCGGTAAGCCATTCCCAGTCAAGGCCAAGCTTTTTGGAAATCTTGTGGATTTTTTTGGATTTCTGGATTACTCCTTCAACCATCGCAAGCAAAGCTCCACCACGGATGTTGTTTGTCTCAACACGCTCCAAATCCCTGTGGGACACTTCAACCTTGTCGGTCTGTTCACCGGATACCTCTACGGGAATGTGGTTTGCGGCGAATCTCACTTCCTCTGGTGTTGGTGAGTACTGCAGATTTGTAACTTCTGATTCATAAAGCTCCACTTCTTCCACGTATCTTTCGATTTCATCTTCAATTGGCTTGAACTCGTCGATGCCTATAGCACGTCTGATTTTGTCTCCTAAAAGAACGGCCAAAGCAGCAGCTGTACCTCCAGCACTTCTGATTGGTCCTGCAAAGTATACTCCAATGTATTTGGTTCCGTCAAAGTTGTCCTTAATCTTAACGTCTGAAATACCTTCTAGTGGTGCTGCTACAACTCCTTCTGTTAGAATTGCAAGTGCTGTTCTGAGGCCCTGGTCGCATCTCTGTTCCTGATTCCATTTTGCCTTTTCTCCTACAAGCTCAAATTTTTCGGATGCGATTTCAGCTGCAATCTCAAATGCAACGGACTCCCTATCCATATCTTTCTCTAATTCCTTGATACGTTTTGCCACACCTTCGGGGCCAACAAGCCCCTCCACTCTTTCAGCTAAATCCTTTGCAAGAGGTACTTCAGTTTCTGTTTCAACATCGAACCCTTTGGATCTTGCCTCATTAGCTATATCGTATAGGTGATGGGTTTCTGCTTCTAATCTATCAAAATAATCCATGGTAATCGCCACAAGTTACAAAATTAATTCAATATAATATAGTTAGATTTTCATGATATTTTAATATTTTCAAGGGGGGAAATTTTCACATTAAAAATAGTTAAATATGTTGTTAAATATAATTCTATTATTAGTATTTAGATGTTGAACTTTAGATTATTATTGCTATTTTGGTGATTTTAATGTCAAATGATAAACCAATAAATGCCATGTATGGCCAAAAAGTAAAATTAGATTTGGATAAAATTAGAAATAAGAATTCAAAACCTGCAGAAACTGTTGATGAAGTTCCTGCAGAACCTGTTGTTGAAAATTCTCCTGCTGAGCCTGTTGTTGAAGAGGTTGTAGAGGAAGTTGTTGAGGAAGTTCCTGTTGAGCCTGTTGTTGAAGAGGTTGTAG
>CAZQWN010000110.1:0-6176 GCA_964596915.1 uncultured Methanobrevibacter sp. | reverse complement strand
AGAACCCTGATCTAAAAATAATAATATCTTATTGAACTCATCATCAGTTAACCGACATTTATTTAATTTTTCAAGCTGAACTCTAAAATTATCAATTAATTCATCCTCATTTTTAATGTTGATTCTTTCATAACCACTATTAGACAATCTTTCAATCAGATTATTTTCTAAAACAGCTTCACTTTGAGTTGACATTATAAAACCTACAAAATTTTAAAATAAACACATTTTATTATTAATATATTAATTTTCTTTATTTATAACAATTTTGCAATCTATTCATAAAATTTTAGATATTTCATCAATGAAAAAAATAAACTATTTACCCAATTAATAACAAAATATTATTATGTCACTTTATCAGATAAAAAACAATAACTTAGAACCAATTAAAAAAGTCAATTTCAAATATGAAAAAGATTTACAAAAATTAACAGAAAAAAACTTAGAACAATTATTTAATTTACAATTCGTTGAAACAGAATTTAGCGTTGATAATTTAAGAATTGATACTCTTGCATATAATAAAGAAACTAATTCTTTTGTTATTATTGAATATAAAAGAGATAAAAATTATAGTGTAATTGATCAAGGTTATAGTTATCTTTCAATTTTATTAAATAACAAAGCAGAGTTTGTTTTAAAATATAATGAAAATTTAAATGTCAACTTAAAAAAATCGGATGTTGATTGGTCCCAGACTATTATAATGTTTATTGCACCAAGTTTTACACAATATCAACTTAAATCCGTTGAATTTAATGATTTGGCTTTTGAACTGTGGGAAGTTTCTAAATTCAGTAATGACACCATTTTATTTGATAAAGTAAATGTTTCTGAAAATAAAGCATCAATAAACACATTAAATCCAAAAAATACTAAAGTAACCAAAGAAATTAAAAAATACAAAGAATCACGCCATTTAAGAAAGAAATCTAAAAAGGTTAAGGAGATTTATAAAACAATCAAGGAAAACATTAGTGGATATAATGATGTTGAAATCATTGTACTGAAACATTATTTTGCAATCAAACTAAATAAAAAGAATATCTGCGAGATTGCAATTTTGAAAAATTATTTAACCGCATGGATTGATTTAGATTTTGATAAAATTAATGATCCATTAAATAAGGTTAGTGACGTTTCTGAAGTTGGTCATTGGGGAACTGGAAACAGTAAAATTCAGATAAATGAAATTGATGAAATTCCTTATTTTATGGAATTGTTCAAGCAGTCTTATGAGGATAAATTATAAATGGATTTGGAAAAAATACTCCCTAACTATTTTATCCAATTGAATTTTGATTTCATTAAAATCCCTGTTCAAATCCAAAGTCTTAACTGAAATCTTATTTCCACTCATCACATAGTCACTATCCGGCTGAATACTTGAAGATGTCTCAGCGTAAAGTAACATTCCACTAACTTCAATGTCTTTTTCTTGAAGCTCTGCCTGTTTATTTTTAACATAAGTAAAAATCTGATATAAGTTTGAAGTGTGATGTATATTCTTCCCATAATTTTCGGAAAGATTTTGTGAATAGAACTTGGCATCCAATATTAAAATCTTATTTTCATACTCCAAGGTAACGTCGGTTTTCATTTTTGGAAGCAGAAAGTCCACACCACTGTCGATTTGCCAATCAATTTGAGGAGCATGAGTCTTGACTTCAGGATGTTCTTTTTTAAAGTAATTAAGGAGAAATTTCTCATATAATGAGCTCATGAGCTGATCGTCAAAAAATTCCATTAACTTTTTATCACCCGCTTGTTCGGTGTGGATTAAACCGTTGATGGCCAGATAACAAATGTTTATGAGCATCTTATATGTCTGGTTGTTGCGGTCAAAGCGTATTTTCCAGTTGATTTTTGATACATCAATCAAATCCACCTCCCCGAAATACATCAGAAGATTTTTCAGTTTCCTTTTTCTTTTTGTGGAAATGTCTGATTTTACAAGCAGATTCATTGTTGATTTTAAAATCCGGTTTAAATAACAGTTCAGGGAAAACTCATCATATGTGCAGTTGAGCTGTCCTTTGATAAATGACTGCTCATTGATTGAATCGGTGATGTTGATTTTACCCTTAACTGAGGAAGTGGTTTCGGATATTTCAATGTAGTCTTTTACAAGACCCTGTTTTATTTGTTTTGAAACTCCAATGGCCAATATTTCTGAAAGCAGTTCGGATATGTTTTCAAAATTTTCAACTTCAATCTTTTTATAGCTTTTCTCATTTAGGACTTTAAATGCATAGGAAAGCATATAATAGATGTTTTTAATGTAAATGGTTTTGGATGCTATCATCAATGACACTTCTCAATTGGCCGGACCAGTATTCGACTTTATCTGTTTCATCAAACCAGTATTCCTTTAAAAGCGGAATTATTTCATATTCAACAATATATGTTAATTTTTCATCAACATCCTCTTTTATATTGCATAAATAGCTGTGACCTATTCTGAATCCTTCTCCCAATGATTCATCATTTTTAATGTCCTCATTCAGTTGTTTCATGACGGATATCAAATTGTCAAATTTGTCATGTGAAAGATTTTCCTGATAAGTTTTAAAACCTTCTGAGTCAAAACCCGGTTTTAAATCGAAAAATGCGAATCTGCGTCTTAATGCATAATCAATCATTGCAAGAGATCTGTCAGCAGTGTTCATCAGGCCGATAATGTGAACGTTTTTTGGAATGAAGAAGAATTCATTTGAATAAAGCAGCCGGATTCTGTTTTTCTCACCCCTCTTATCTGCTTCAATAAGCATGAAAAGCTCTCCAAAGATTTTACTTAAATTTCCACGGTTGATTTCATCAACGATAAAGAAGTAGTCGTTTTCAGAGTCCTCTTCAGCTTTTTTGCAGAATTCATAAAATGAACCCTCTTTTAATTTAAATCCGTTTTCATATGGTCTGTAGCCCATTACAAAATCCTCATATGAATAGCTTTGGTGGAACTGTACCATCATTACCCTTTCAGTATTTTTCTCACCCATCATTGAATATGCAAGTCTTTTTGCCATGAATGTTTTTCCGACTCCCGGAGCGCCCTGAACAATGAGGTTTTTCTTGTTTTTCAAAAGACTGACCAAAGTAATATAATCATTTTCATTTACGTAAACTTCTTTTAAGAAATTTTCCGCAGAATAAACAGGAAAAACAGGTTCAGAACCCACATCGCCATCAAATAATCCTTTTATATCATCAACCATTTCCTGATAATTGGTAATGTCGGTTAATGTTTTCATCGGCAATTTTCCCCCTTCATAGGTGGCTTTGATTTTATCACTCCATTTCACTTTCCGGACATTATGATATGGTTTATTTTCATCATAAATATAATCAGATTCAACTATTCCCCTACCTATAATTTCGCTCATTCCATTTTTGGCAAATACAATGTCTCCAATTTGCATCTCATGTACAAATTGCCAGCATGCATGGACATCATTTCTATGGGATAAATTATCGTCGTATATTTCATGGAACTTATCTTTGATTTGATTTTTTGACTCATACTGCTTTAAATCACCGGTACCCTCAAATCCAATTCCAATTTCCTCATTTTTAATAAAATCATTCCACCAGTTAGCACCGGCACCTGGTGAAATTAACCAGTAATGAGTCGGTCTGACATTCCCGTCACCCATCCCATCGTCAGTTTCTTTTTCTTCATCATCTTTTAAAAGATAAGCGCCATGGGACAATTCAGGAAAAGAATTATATTTATCAGAGTTATCGAGAGCAGATTTGACTAACTGAGAAATTTCCAAATATTTTTCACCTTCAGGCGGTAATTTCAATGATTTGATTTCATTTTTAAATTCATCAGAAAATATGTTGCAGGTTGATAATAAATTACGAGTATTTTGATCCAGATTAATAAAAGTAAATGGTCTAATCCAGTTTAAGCCCATTGTGATATTCCATTTAATACCCTTCTGATTTAATACTTTATCATAAATTTCAATGAATTCCTGCTTATTGTCCTCGGAATAATTTAATGCCAGTTCATATAATTTCCATAAATTATCCAAATCATTTTCGCCACGTTTGTCTGAAAACCAGTAAAAAGTTGCTTTTAAATTATTTACAACAGCGATTCCATTAAATGTGATTGGAGATTCATTTTCAAGGGAAAATTCCTTTTTGATTTGTTTTAAAATATTTATTTTAGTTTCAGCAGATATCTGTTTGTTAAAAAGTGCAAATATAGTGAATGGATCTATATCAAAAGGAACAACGTCATGTCCATTAACATCTCTTTCCAATGTAGGTAAAATCATGTCCAAATTACTAAAAACATTTTGAATTTTAGCGATTAATTCCTGACGATTATCTTTATATTCCAACAGTTTATCTGCAAATTCCATGAAAAAATCTGTCCATTCTATTTTATCATTATTAATTGAATATAAAATATTATTTTTTGCCGCATCATTTAAGTTAAAAATAGTCAGGACGGATTTTAAAGGTTTTAAAGCCGCCGGTGATAAATCATCACGTTTTGCTTCACCTAACCATTCAACATCACGAAGTTGAGAGTAAAATTCATTAACACTATTGTGTCTTTTTGCTAGTTTATCAGAGTAATAATAATCTGAAGTGATTTTTCCGATTAAATACTTGAATGTTTTTGGATTATATGAAATTACCCAATCCCCAATTTTAAAATCATGAACAAATTTTATTACCTGTGCCGAATTAATGCCCAAAGATGTTTTATTGGCATCAGGATACTTTTTAGCCATAATCCGTTTAATTTCATCAGAGGATTTGCCGGTCAAATCACCGATTTCCCATCCGATAGCTACAATATTCAATTCTTTAAAATCATCAATCAGAAATGCATTTTCACCTGCGCGAACCATCCACATGTTTGTCATATTAACAACCTACTTTTAATTATACATATTTTATAATTGAATTATTATAAACATTATTCTTATCGATTCCTACAAAACAATTAACAATAACCACTCCCTAATATTTTAATCATGAAAAGCAAATTCTTCAATAATTTTTACAAATCCCTTGAAAGGGAAGTCAGCCCAGATTACGTTAAAGATTTAAAAAAAATGATTGAAAACCATGAACTTGATGAAGATTCACTGGAAAAGCTCATTGAAGAGGTTATTTAAATGGGCGATGATATAAAACTGAAAAATATTGAAATCAAATCATTTAGAGGAATTAAAAATTTCAACATAGATTTCAACAGCAAATCTCTTGTTCTTGTTGGTGAAAACGGAAGCGGTAAAAGTTCAATCGTCAATGCATTTGAATACTTATTTACCGGTAAAATTGATTCATTAAGTGGCAAACAGGCCATTAACCATACCATGTCAATTACTCACATAGGAGATAAAAAAGAGGATGTTTCAATCGAGGCTGAAATCAATAAATCAACCATAAAAAGAACAGTTGATGGTTTGACATGTCCGGATGAGTTGAATGAACTGATTTATGATTTTAAAAACGGTTCATTTATCCTGAACCGTAAAAAATTGCTTAATTTTATTGAAACAACACCTACAAAGCGTTATGAAAGCATCACTTCATTAATCGGATTTGACGAACTGGACAGTATTGAAAAGACTTTAAATAAAACCCGAAAGAGATTCAATTTGAAGTTGAAAAATAAAAATGAAGAACTTGAAAAAAAGACCGAATATCTCACTACCTCGCTGGACTGTGAAAATGATGAGATTTATGATAAAATTAATGAATTACTCTCAGAGCATGACTTTGAAAATATTTCACAAAGCACCGACCTTAAAAGATACCTGAAAAGCTTTAGTGATATTGAAAAGACAGAACAATTGTCCAGTCTCATTGATTTATTCAATATTGACCTGGATTCACTTAACAGTGAGTTTGAAAAATTATTGACTGATTATAGTGAATCTACATTATATGAGCTTAAATCAACCAGCAAGCTACTGGATATTCTAAATAAATCCAGTGAATACATTTCTAAAGAAAATCCTAAAACATGTCCGGTTTGCAGAAGAGATATTGAAGCCGGGCAGGTTTTAAAGTACATCTGCAGACAAAAAAATGAACTGGATGAAAATGAAAAAACATTAACACAATGGAAAATCAGTTTCCATAAATTCATGAAAAAGTTAAATTCACTTAACCATTCCCTAAAAACCATTAATAATGCT
>CAZQWN010000109.1:0-6270 GCA_964596915.1 uncultured Methanobrevibacter sp. | reverse complement strand
ATTCTTGTAGTGATCCTGATTGTGGTTGTCATGATGAGCATGAGCACGAGCATGAGCATGACCATTACCATGAGCATGAGCATGAGGTGGATTCTTGTAGTGATCCTGATTGTGGTTGTCATGATGAGCATGAGCATGACCATGAGCATGAGGTGGATTCTTGTAGTGATCCTGAATGCGGTTGTCATGATGAGCATGACCATGATGATGACGATATTGAAATCAGTATCTGTGGTTGTCCAGATTGTGCTGATGACCATGATCACGACCATGACCATGAACACAGTCATGATGAAGAAGAGTTATTGGCTGAAGGAAAACCATTGATTGCTAACCGACCAATCCAAATCATCGTTGCGAGCGGTATTTGTTTTGCTGCAGGTCACATTTTAGAATGGTTATCAGTTGACTCAACTATAGTGACTTTGGTATTCATGTTAGGTGCTATAATTGCAGGTTATGAAATAGCTATAATGGCTTATAAGTCATTAGTCAAAAGGCACACTGTCGGTCCGGCAATGTTAATGTGTATTGCATGTGTGGCTTCATTTATTATAGGACATCCTGAAGAAGGTGCTGCTGTAACATTCCTGTATTATATTGCAGAATTCCTTGAAGATTATGCTGAACACAGGGCAAAACGCTCAATCAAGTCTTTAGTTGAAATAGCTCCTGAAACCGCAAGGGTCAAAGTCGGTGACGGGGAAGAACTTAGAAATGTTGATGATGTAAATATAGGTGAAATTGTTATTGTAAAACCTGGAGATAAAGTTCCTCTCGACGGAAATGTCATTTCAGGTTCATCTTCAATCAACCAGGCTTCCATTACTGGTGAAAGTGTACCTGTCCATAAGGAAGTCGGTGATGAAGTATTTTCAGGAACTGTTAATGTTGACGGTTATATAGAAACTGTTGTAACTAAAAGGGCAAAAGATTCTGTCATTTCCAAAATAGTAACTTTAGTTAAAAGATCACAACTCAACAGATCCGAAACAGAATCCTTGGTTGAAAAGGTCGCTAAATATTACACTCCTGTAATGATGGTTGCTGCAGCTTGTGTTGCATTCATTCCTCCATTGTTATTCGGCCAACCGTTGGTTGACTGGATTTATAAGGCACTTTCCCTGCTTGTAATTTCATGCCCATGTGCATTTTTAATTTCAACACCTGTAGGTATGGTGTCTGCTATCACATCAGCAACCAAAAACGGGGTATTGATTAAGGGAAGTACATATGTTGAAGAGATGCGTGATGTTAAAGCAGTCATCTTTGATAAGACCGGAACCTTGACTGAAGGTAAACTGGTTTTAAGTGAAGTTATAGTGTTGGATGAAAACACATCCGAGGAAGAGGCCATTTCAATTGCAGCATCTCTCGAGCATGATTCATCTCACCCGATTGCACAGGCTATCGTAAACTATGCTACAATGAATGACATTGAATTCGGAGAAATAGATGACTTTAGAAATGTTCCGGGTAAGGGAATTATCGGTAACATTGACGGCAAGGAATATTATGCAGCAAATGAATCACTGATTGAAGGAAGTTCATTTGACATTTCAAGAGATGATATAAACAAACACACAGCAGAAGGCAAAACAATAGTTTTCGTTGGAGATTCCGAAAAGGTACTGGCTATCATTACTGTATCTGATAAAATCAGATCCAATGCAAGTGATGTAATCCATGATTTAAAAGACAAAGGAATACAAACAGTCATGCTTACAGGTGACAATAAGCTTGCTGCAAAAAGCGTTGCTGATGAAATAGGAATGGACTATGTCTATTCTAACCTGATGCCTGAGGATAAACTAAATATTTTAGATACAATAAGAAACAAGTTCGGTGATGTTGCTATGGTCGGTGATGGCATTAACGATGCGCCTGCACTGGCACGCGCTAATGTAGGTATTGCAATGGGTGCTGCAGGTTCTGACGTTGCTATCGAAACAGCGGACGTTGCATTGATGCAGGATGACATTTCAAAACTCCCATATCTCTTCTCATTATCCCACAAGACAATGGGAATCATCAAACAGAACATCAGTGTTGCCATAATAGTTAAACTGTTATGTGTCGTTCTAGCTATTTTGGGCATAATTACACTTATGATGTCTGTCGGTTTCGGTGATTTGGGATTGACCATGCTTGTTATCCTGAACTCATTTAGAATTGGAATGGTGAAAGATCCACTATTCTAATTTCATTACTTTTTTTTTAAACTTAAATTTTTTTTTGGAATGTCAAAATTTTTAAGAATTTAAACTGCCTTAAATTTGGTATAACTAAATATTTATTCTTTGATTTACCTAAAAACATTTCAAAAAACGAATACTTTATATACTACTTTTTATTTAATGTTATAATAACTGAGGAAAACTTATTGAGGAATAAAAATTTAGGCATTATTAAATGTCTCATGTTGAGGAACTATTTTTCAAAACGGGAGATGTGTTATAATGGTACATAGAAAAATAGTTAATTACGCAACCGAACATAAATCAGCACTGATTTTCGCAGCAGGTATAGCCACTGCAGTTGTAGGTAAAAAAATATTGGAATCTGAAGTCGTAAAAGAAGCAACTACCAATGCTGTTGCTGGTGTCATGTCTGTAAAGAAAGATGCTGAAGATAGAGTGGAAGAAATCAGACAAGACGCAGAAGCATTAGCTTGTGAAGAAGAATGCGAAGAAGAAAAAGTGGAAATTGAAGTTGAAGAAGAAATTGAAGAAAAAGAAGAGAAAAAAACTTCAAAAAAATCCAAAAAATCCAGAAAATAGATTTTAATGGGTGATAATATGGTCGGTGAACAGTTACGTCCTTTTGTTAGAGAACATAAACATGCTTTGCTTTTTGCAGGAGGAATAGCTACTGCAATCATTGGTGCACAGATATTGAAATCACAAACCACCAAAGACCTTGCCACCAAAGGAATGGCTGGTGTGATTTCAGCTAAAAAAGATGCAGAAGAAACATTCCAGGACATGAGAGAAAACGCAGAAGACATAGTTTATGATGCAAACATGGATACAAAGCAAGAAATATACATTGAGAGAAAAGAATAGCTTTTCTCATTTTTTCCCTTCTTTTTTTATTTTAATTTTTAAAACAACTAATTTTATATTTGAATAAATTTTAACTATTACATATGTTAAGTAATGATTCTTCAAATAGTGTGGATTTGATGCTAAAAAATCCTAAAAAGGCATTAATCAGCATGTCCATACCTCTTATTATTTCATTGCTTATAACTAGTTTTTATAATTTAATCGATGCTGCTTGGGTATCCGGTCTTGGAGCGGATGCACTTGCAGGAGTTGGATTTTTCACACCAATATTCATGATTCTTGTTGGATTTGGAAACGGTTTGGGATCAGGCGCTGCTTTTGCTCTTTCAAAATACTTGGGTGAAGATAACAAACAAAAGGCAGATAATGCGTCAATTCATTCCCTAATCATTGATGTTATTGTATCTTGTGTAATAACAATTATTTTATTGATTTTTTTAAATCCAATTTTGAATGCAATGGGTGTTGGCCAAACCATTGGCTATGCTACAGATTATGGTGTCATCATCATTCTAGGAGCAATTTTCATAATACTTTCCAATGCATTGTATGGCATTTTCAGAGGGGAAGGGGATACCACACGCCCAATGTATGCAATGATTTTATCTGCTATTTTGAATATGATTCTTGACCCGATTTTCATCTACACTTTAAATTTGGGCGTTAAAGGCGCAGCTATCGCAACGATAATTTCAGCAGTATTTGTAATATTGATTTTAGCGTATTGGTTTTATGTTAAAAAGGACACTTATTTAAAGCCCAATCTTTCTAATTTTAATTTTAAAAAGGATATTTCAGTTAATATTGTTAAGGTGGGAATTCCTGCAAGTATTCAGCTTTTAAACAATGCGTTTTTTGCAGCTGTTTTCTCAGCATTATTAACTTTTGTAGGTTCAACAGATTCTGTTGCTGTTTACTCAACGGGTTGGAGAATCGTTACCATTGGAACAACTCCTCTTTTGGCTATTGGAACAGCTTTAATCAGTGTCATTGCTGCAAACTATGGGGCTCGAAACTATACAAATATTCAGGTGGCTCACAGGTATGCTATGAAGGTTTCAATTGTCATTGCTGTTATTGTAGCATTCCTGACAAATGTTTTTGCAGGTGATATTGCATCTGTTTTCGCTTCAAGTGGAAGCAGTGCAAGAATCGCTTCAGAACTTACAAGTTTTCTAGCTTGGATTGTAATATATTATCCGACAATGGCGGTTGGTGTAGCTTCCACTTATGTCTTTCAGGGAATAGGAAAAGGATTGACAGCAATGTTTCAGACAATCATGAGAGAAACAGGTTTCACAATATTTTTTGCGGTATTGTTAGGTGTTGTTTTAGGTTATGGTGTTTGGGGAGCCTGGATGGGTATTGTTTTGGGTGAGGTTATCTCAAACAATATTACTATGATTTGGGCGGACCGGCAGATTAAAAAATTAATGAAAATCAATGATATCTTTTAAATATATTAAATTTTAACTATCCTCATTTTAATTTTCACAATGCGTGATAGGCAATAGTGAGGTTTAAATTGGAGTAATTTTGAATATTATTTTTCATTAAAAAAATTTTTCAGTGAAAATATCTATTTTAAGACATAATTCTTGAATCACTCGTATTTTCCTAACCTTTATTTTACATGTGGTTAAATATTATACTGATGAAGCGAACGGCACTAAAAATAGGATATATCGGAACTAATTTTCATGGCTTTCAAAGGCAGCCTGACCTAAGGACTGTTGAAGAGGAGTTGATTTATCACCTGCGCAAGTTGGATTACATTGATGATTTGAAAAAATCCAGATTCAGGATTGCAGGGCGAACCGATGCGGGCGTTCATAGTCTTGGTAATGTAATCAGTTTCCAGTCGGAAAAGGATGTCAGAGTCAATGAAATCAACAATTCTCTTCCTGATGATATTCAAATTTTAGCTAAAGCGCCTGTTCGCTATGCGTTCAAGCCGAGATATGCTCAAATGAGGCATTATCGATACATTTTGTTTCAGGATTTGGATTTAGAAAAGCTAAATGAATGTGCTGAAGTCTTCAAGGGAACCCATAACTTCACCAACTTCACAAAACGTTTCCAGAAAACAACTACAAGAACAATTGACGATATCAAAATCACCAAAGTTGATCTTGAGGATTATCACAAAAGGGAATTCCCGAATCTGCATGACACTCTATCCCCTATATTTGTTGATATTTATGGGGAGTCATTTTTATGGAATATGGTAAGGAAAATGATGAGAGTATTTGTGGATGTCGCCATTGGCAAAATGACTCTTGATGAAGTTGAAAGATTGCTGAATCCCGGTGAGGATGAGCCCAGAGCAAATATTAAGGTTATGGAAGCTGAATATCTGATTTTAATGGATATTCAGTATGATGGAATCAAATTTAAATATGATGATTATGCATGTGAGCGTTTCAGAAGGGATTTGGTGGACTCTTTAAGTGACCTTCAGAAAAGATATGCGATTCGTGAATCAATGATAAAAAGTTTAAATGATTTACATTAGTTTATATACTTTAGTAACTAAATTATTAATTAGGTGTGTTAATGACAAGGGTTTATGATATTTTCGATAAAATATCCATAGTTACAATAGCTGTCGGTTTAATTTTGGGAATTTACTTGGCTTTCAATCATAACAGTTCTAATTTATGGTTTGATGCAATTCCATTCATTTTAATTATTGCAGTAATTATGACTTTGCCTCCGCTGATAGACATGTTGTATTCAATGCACAAGCACACTGGGAAATTTTCCCTGCCGGCTATTGTTGAAGCATTTTTGCTAAATATAGCAATGCTTGTAGTATGTACTGCTTTCGGTATTGTATTAGGTTCATTTTATATAGGTAACTTTTAGTTATTAAAACTTAATGTTTTATACTATACATAATTTTGGCAAAAATTAAGATTTTAATAAATTAAACCTGAAGTAGCAAAATCCTCAAACCAGCATATTTATCATTTCTTTTTTGATTAACAACTTCATCAGTTATCTTTCGACCTTGTTTTGAGACACCGAAGTTTCCAGGCCTATACATGACAATTATGCCACAAGAGCATAGATTAAAAAACGCTTGATTATAATTTTTTAAATCTTCATTGCTTAATTTCTTTTTTATAGAATGTTCATTAACGTCTCTCGGTTTTGGTTAATTGCTTGACTATCTCTTTTGGATCATCATCAATATTTA
>CAZQWN010000108.1:0-6307 GCA_964596915.1 uncultured Methanobrevibacter sp. | reverse complement strand
AATGAGAACCAAGAGGTGGAAAAATTTCGATAAAAAATAAAGCATTTTTAATATCTGTTGTTCTAATGTTCTTCATCGTTTTGGGAACAGTATGTGCAGTTGATATAAGCAATGCTTCAAATACAGAAGATTCAAATTTAACTAATGATAATGTGAATTCATTATCTCAAGAAAAATTAGAAGTTTCTAACGAGGATTCTATCTCAGAAACTAATTTAGTTATTTCTCATGATGATAATTTAGAAGATTGTCCTGGAGAAGACATATTACAAAGTTCTTCTTATTATGAGGATAATGGGAATCAAAAATTGGCTCTTGCAAATAATTGTAGTGATGTCGTATCTGTTTCCGGTGAAAAGTCAGTTTTGTCCAGTTCACTGAATGATGAACCGCTTCAAGCTAGCAAAGTTTCAACTTCATTATCCGTATCAGATACATATTATAATTCAGCCGCTACACAGTTTAAAGTAACTTTGCAGGATGCAAACGGTAAAGCTTTAGCAAATCAGAAAATTACTTTGAAAGTTAAAAGCAAATCATATACCGGAACTACCAATAGTGATGGTATTGCAAGTATTAAAACTGCCGCATTGGCTGTGGGAACTTATGCCGTTTCTATTTCCTATGCTGGAAATACCAATGCTTCATCTTCATCCCTTTCAAAGAACGTTAAAGTTAAAAAAGATACAACTACTTTGTCCGGTAATTCAAAAACATATGTTCTTCCGTATAATAAATATACGTATACTGTTACTTTAGCATCTGCTCATGGAACTAGTGTAAAAGATTGTAAAGTATACTTTTCATTTAACGGTAAGAGTGTTACCGCTAAAACTAATGCAAATGGGAAAGCATCATTTGTTATTCCTAGTCTTGCTAAAGGTACTTACAAAATAACTTACAAATTCCAGGGAAACGATGGATTGTATGCTTCATCTTCATCCGGAACAATATATATTAAAGCAGCAAATAATAAATTCGCTGCATCTGACTTAAAAATGGATTACAATGATGGATCAAAGTTTTCTGTAAAATTCACTGATAAAAATGGAAAAGCTTTATCCGGAAAAACTATTACTTTCAAATTAGATGGTAAAAGCTATGATGTTAAAACCAACTCCAAGGGAGTTGCTAAGTTAAAGATAGGTGATTTAAAACCTGGAAAATACAAAGTAAAATATTTGTTTTCCAAATTAGGTGCCAGTGATTACAATTATGGTTATAAAAATATTTCGATTAATAAATTACAGGCAAAATTAAGTGGAAAAAATCTGGTGATGAAATATAAGGATGGGTCTGTGTTTAAAGTAACTGTAAAAGATAACTCAGGAAAAATTTTAAATAATACTGTAGTTAAGTTCAAAGTAAACAATAAAACTTACAGTCAAAAGACTAATTCAAAAGGTGTTGCTAAATTAAATATTACATTACCTGTAGGTTATTATTCAATCACTTCCGTTGTTTATAATGCATATTATAAAGGTAGTTTAACCAAAACTATATTGGTCAATGGATCTAAATTTAACGCAAGTAATCAATATTATGCTTATGGAAAAACTGTATCCTATTCAGTTAAATTACTTGACGGTAAATCCAAGCCTATAAAAAGTTCAACAGTTAAGTTCACAATTAATGGTAAATCTTACAATAAAAAAACAAATTCTAAAGGTGTTGCAACTGTTAGTTTAGGTAAACTGGCTGCGGGAACATACACCATTAAATATAAAAATGATAATGCTGTTGCTTCTTCAAAAATTAAGGTGATTGATAAAGTATCACTTAATAATGTTATAAAGGCATCTAAATCTGTGAAAAGTTACATTGAAAAGAATCATAAATTGCCATCAACTGTGACTGTTGGACTTCTGACAGTTTCTACTGCAGAATATTTATATTTGGCTTCAAAAGCTATTGTAAATCTTAATGCAAATAAAAAATCAAACATTGCATTTAAAACAGTTAAAAATCCTTCAAGCCCAGGTGATGCAAAATATCTAGGTAATTTAAATAATTATCTTTCAGTTGCAAAAAGTGTCATAAAAACTTCAGACTCAAAAGGCCAAATGCCTAATTCAGTTAGTTCTGATGTTGGTTCTATAGGATATAAAGGTCTCGTATATGCATCTGCCCGTGTTGTTGCATTTTATGGTGATTATAGTATAATGCCTAATTATGTTACAATCAAATCTTTAACAGATAGTTCAGGTACAACTAGTAAACTAAACTCTAAAAATACTATATCCAATTTAGCTGCATATCTTGCAGCGTCAACAAACTGTCAAGTTAATAATAGTAAAATCAAGACTTTAGTTACTAAATTGACTAAGGGACTTACTTCTGATAAGGATAAGGCAACTGCTATATTCAATTATGTTAGAGATACAATTTCATATAGTTTCTATTATGATACTAAATATGGTGCTGTTGGTACTTTGAATTCTAAATCAGGTAATTGTGTTGACCATTCACATTTGCTTGTAGCTATGTATAGGACTGCGGGTCTTGCAGCTAGATATGTGCATGGTACATGTACTTTTTCAAGTGGTACTTATGGCCATGTATGGACTCAGGTATTAATTGGTGATACTTGGACGGTTAGTGATGCAACAAGTTCTAGAAACTCGTTTGGAAACGTAGTAAATTGGAATGCTAACACTTATAGTTTAAAAGGTTACTATGCAAGCATTGCATTCTAATTTTTTATTTTATTTTTTCTTTTTTTCTTTTTTTTTTTTAATTGCTAATTATTTGTCTAAATAATGCATGATACTATTATTTCAATAATTCATGGATGAATTGGACTAATTGAGATTAGTTGTCAAAAACTCTATGATGAACTTTAAATATCAATAAATCTAAAAATAATAAATGCAATTACAAATGTTTAATATTTTTTTAAAGGATAACCAAGTGTAATAAAGAAAAAAATATTGGATGCTTGTATAAATTGTGCCGACTGTTGTAACGGTGGTGAAGTAAAAGTTTCCAAAAAAAGAACAATATTTTTTTTGGTTTGTGAATTTCCTTTTTCAATAATGGGGGGGGAAGTTCGAAATAGTTTTAATAAAGTTTAAAAGGAAAACTAATTAAGGACAGTATTATGAATTCAAAGAGATATAATAAGGTAGCTGTTGGTGGAACTTTTGACAAATTCCATGACGGTCATAAAAAATTATTATCTACTGCTTTTGAAATAGCTGAACGTGTGGAGATTGGAGTAACTTCAGACGCTTTTGGTGGTTTGAAAGGAGATATTGATTCCTGTGAAGAAAGAATGAGGAATCTTAAATCTTTTTTTAATGATAAATCTAATTTTATTATTGTTCCGTTAGAAGATTCCTATGGAACCACGATACATGATGCTGATTTTGATGCTATTGTTGTTAGTGAAGAAACTGAGCCAACTGCAGTTGAGATAAATAAAATTAGAGTTTCAAAAGATATGGATCCTATTGATATTGTTGTTGTTAGTTTTGTCTTAGCATATGACGGCACACCTATTTCATCTACTCGAATTAGGAGTGGGGAAATTAATCAAAAAGGTGATGTTTTAAATTGACTGCAAAATAATCGACATGTATGGTGGCTGTTGAAGTTAGGTCTTAAAATGAGTATTTTCACTGAAAAATTTTTCAAAAAAATAATACTTAAAATTACTCCAATACTACAAATTAGAATAATTATTAGTTTATTAATTATTTGAATGCTTTATATGAAATATTTTTTTGTTTCTTTTTTCTGCCTGAAATTACTGGTGATATATAAAATTTTAATTATGAATCTATGAAAGATTTCAAATTCAATGTTAAGTGGAAAATAGAGATTTTACTCTCCATTTTCATATTTTATTTATTATATGGTCTCTTTCTACTTTTAACAAGTTATTTATATTTACTTGATTTTTTTGGGTTATATTGGACATGTAGCTTCCAACAAAGAGCACTATTATCAGTAATCCTCCAATAATTAGGATTAATTCAGCACTTCCTTGTCCTTTGTTGTCTAATTTTTCTTTAAACATGTGTCCTGTTGTCAAGAATGGTGTTCCTGACATCCATAATGTCGTCTTTTGCTTTTAAACTGGTGTCACTAGTTTCCATATAGGTTCTGTATATGGTAAGTGCGAGTAAAGCAATTACTATTACTCCTCCAAATAGGAGGATGTATTCTGCGGCTCCTTGGCCTGAATTTTCATTGATGAATAAATTTGTATTTTTCATAGTTTCACCTAATTATACTATTGAATTTTTTTCTATATTAATATTACTATATTATAAAAAAGTATTACTTATAATTTTTTTCTCGATTTTTATTCCTTTTTTTCCATTAGATTTATTAATGGTGTTGTAGATATTCTATATTAGTTAAAATAATAGAGTGATTAATAAATACTAAGGGTGAAATTATGGGAAATACTATAAAATTAGTTTCAGGTTTTATTTTATTTGTAATTGGTATTCTCATAGCATATGAGACAAGTGTGTATAATTTATTAGACCTTTTATTAATTGTCGGTCTAGTTATTTCTATTGTGGGAATAATTTTAATTATTAGTTATTTTGTCGATTATAATGCTGATAGAACTACAAATATGTTAAAGGACTTTTTAAAATCTAATGAAATAAATACTCCTTCTTTTAATGGTTTAGAAAAGAAATCAAGAAATAATGCTCCATTAAGACTCAATAGGGATTTTAATGAATATGATGATACAAGTTATGATGATCTTGTCTTGGATGATTATGAAAATTCTGACACCAGCCAATTTTTAAGAGAGGATTATGATGATTCCAAATATGTTCTAAACGCTGTTCCGGAAGAAGAAGTTAATGTGGAATTTGATAAGCAGTTAAATTTTAAACCCCGCTATGAAAAACCATTGAAAGTTACCAGGGTTCCTAAAAAACGTGAAGAAGATTATTTTGTTGAAGAAATTCCTCAATTTTCAGAGGCTAACGACAAATCAGATGATATCATTCGTGTTTTAAAAGAGGATCCGATTATTCCGGAGCATAATTTACAACAAACAAAGCCTGTTCAGGAAGTTCAAGAACCAAGGGATATTAAAATTGACATTAATAATCCTGAAAGTCTGCCTGTTCCAAAATTGTTAAAAAGTTATGTAATATCTGATTCTGGTTTAATTACTTCACAGGAAGCTTTAGATTATTTGGCAATAAATGTTAATAAGGAGATAATGTTGGAAATCCCGTCTTTAAACGATTTGTCAGACAGATTTTTATCACATGTTCCAACAATTTATTCAAGGGTAATAATTGATGAATTTGATGTTTCAGATATGTCTTACATGTTTTTAGTTTCATCTCTTTTAAAACAGGGAGTTCATATTAAAACTGTTCCTAAAGTTCATACTGTTAATTTAATCACTGATGATTCCCATGCAATGATTATCTCTGAAGGTCAAAATGACTTTGAATATGGTGCTATTTATGATGATAGGAGTTCCATTTCAAATATAAGAGCTAACTTTGAAAAAACTTGGGATATTGCTTCTAATTTAGATGAAAGTATTATTATTGGCGCTATAGGGGGATCATAATGGAAGTCAGATGGTTAGGTCATTCAGCTTTTGAAATAATCAGTGATGATAACGTTAAAATTTTAATTGATCCTTTTATTAGTAATAATCCCGCTTGTCAAGTTCAGGTAGAGGAACTAAATCCTGATATTATTTTACTTACTCATGGTCACTCTGATCACTTTGGTGATGCATTAGAAATATCAAACAGTACTAATGCTCCTATAGCATGTATTCATGAAATTTCACTCTTTTTGGCTAAACAGGGGATTAGAAATATTGGCGTAAATATAGGAGGATCATTTATATTTAGAAATATCAAATTTACAATGTTGGATGCAAAGCATTCCTCGGATATTGATATCGTTGAAGAAACAGTTCCCGGAGGTAGTGCTGCAAGTTTTTTAATTACTTTTGAAGACGGAACTAAAATCTTCCATGCTGGTGATACTGGATTATTTGGTGATATGAAAGATATTATTGGAGGTATCTATAAACCGGATATCGCTCTACTTCCTATAGGGGATAAGTTTACTATGGGACCATTTGAAGCGGCACTGGCATCAATGTGGATAAATCCTAAAGTTGTAATTCCAATGCATTACAATACTTTCCCTCCGATAGAACAAGATCCGGCTATTTTCGCAAATTTCGTTAGTCAATTTAACCCCAACATAGATGTTGTGGTTATGAATCCTGATGAATATTTTGAATTTAATCCTGAAGATTATCAGGATTAACTTTTTTCATATTTTTTTCTTTGATGAT
>CAZQWN010000107.1:0-6499 GCA_964596915.1 uncultured Methanobrevibacter sp. | reverse complement strand
ATCACCCAAATCAACATTACCAGTATTAGAAACAACAATACTAAAGACAACATTACCATTAATGTAAACAGTCTTATTCAATGCCAATTTCTCAACATCAAACTTAGGATCTTTAACAAAAGTAGTATTATTAGCAGACTTATTACCAGTCTCATTATTAGAAACAGTCACAACATTAGTAACATTACCAGCCTCAACAGCTTTAAATGTAATATTCATTTCAATTGACTTACCAGCAGCTAAAACACCACTGTAAGTGAAAACCTTATTGTCACTAGTGGTCCAGCCATCAGAAACACCAACAAACTCTAAAGCAGAAGGATAATCCTCAACAACACTAACATCACCCAAATCAACATTACCCGTATTAGAAACAACAATACTAAAGACAACATTACCATTAATGTAAACAGTCTTATTCAATGCCAATTTCTCAACATCAAACTTAGGATCTTTAACAAAAGTAGTATTGTTAGCAGACTTATTACCTGTTTCATTAGTAAATACGGTTACAACATTTGTAATATTTCCAGCAATAATCGGTTTTAATTCAATAGTCAATTGTGCTGAATCGCCAATATCTAATGATGATCCATAACTGAATGTAATATTATCATCAGTTGTCCAATCACCCTTATAACCAACAAATTCGAAATTACCTGAATAATCTTCAACAAGTGTCACGTTGTGTAAAACTGATTCTCCAGTGTTGTTTACTAAAATATTGAATTTTACTATTTCATTTAAGTAAACTGTAGTATTCAATGAAATTTTGCGTACTTCAAAATCAGGGCGAATTACATGTGTAGTGTTATTGGTTGTAATTTCCTCAGTTTCATTTGTTTTTGCAGTTATTATATTGGTTAAATTACCGTATTCATTAGCTATGAATGTTATATTAAAGCTAGCTGAACTTCCAGCTGTTAAAATACCATCCAATACATAAGTATCATCAGTTTTATTCCAAACTCCAATATTTGATTCATATGAACGGTATGTTAAGCCGTCGTAGGATTTTTCAATTACTGAAATATTGGCCAAATCACAGTCCCCTGTGTTTGTTACAATTATTGTGAAAGTCACATTATCTCCATAATTCACTTCACAATCAATAGTGAGTTTTTTAACTGTCATATTAGGAGCATAAACAAATGTTGTGTTGTTTGCTGACACATTCTTGATTCCTTCATAAGTTCCAACAACAACATTGGTAAGGTTACCTGTTTTATTTGTTTTAAATGTTACGTTGAAACTTGCAGATTGATTAATAGCTAATTCATCCAATAATTTAAATACTCCATCAGCATAATCCCAATTTCCTACGTTGGAAACGTATGAAAGATATTCTAAATCTTCATGGCTAACTTCTGTGACCACAACATCATTCAATGTGTTATTGCCTATGTTTGTTACTTGGATTGTGAATGTGACATTGTCTCCGATAATCACTCTAGTATCAACAGTAATTTTTTCGATTGCTAATTTAGGATACTCGACTGAAGTTGTATTGTTAGCGGTTACTTCATCTGTTTGGTCGCTGCCTGCTTTAACTGTATTAGTATAATTTCCAGTCTTAGTGGTATTGAATACAACCAAAACACTAGCTGAAGAGTTTACAGGCAGTCCTCCAACTAATCTCAATAGATAATTATCGCCTTTTTGAACTAGTCTCCACAATCCTGTTTGAGATTCCATTCTTAAAAATTCAAGGTCTCCAAAGTCTGTTTCATTCACATAAACATTTGATAAAGCAACATTTCCCGTGTTATTTACAACAATAAGGAATTTTACTTCATTGCCTATAAATACAACCTTATCAATAGAAATTTTTTGAACAGTCATATTTTTAAATTCAACAAATGTATCATTTTGCGCTGTGAAATTATCAATATCGTCAGCACCATAAACAATCACGTTTGTCCATGAACCTATCTTTTCTGCTCTGTATGTAACATTGAAGCTTGCATTTTGGTTTGGACTTAAGGAACCTGATAACTTGAAAATTTTGCTTGTTTCATTATATGTCCAAGTACCAACATTATTTACCCATGACAGGAATGTCAAACCTTCAATTTCTGTCTCCTGGACGAACACATTGGAAAATTCAATATTCTGCGTATTTACAAGATTTATTGTGAAAGTAACATTGTCACCAACATTTACAACTTTATCAACAGTGATTTTTTCACCATCTATAGGACGAACTAAAACATTTGTAGTATTTGATGACACAGAGGTTGGACCTTCATCGGTTGTTACAATAACTACATTGCTTAAAGTACCATTTTTATTTGCCTTAAATGTAACATCAAATTGGGATGACTCGCCAGTAGCAAGTGTTCCGTTATATGTCCATGACAAACCATTATTTTTAATCCAATTATTAGAAGAATCTGTGAATGAAAGATATGTTAAATCCGCATATAATGACTCATGAACTACAACATTGGTTAAAGGAGTGCTTCCATCATTTGTAACTTTGATTGTAAATGAAACATTGTCACCGACATAAACCTGCTTATCCTTTGTGATTTTTTCAATTAAAACTGATGGTGCCACAACATTGTAGTTCACACCAGTACTAGCAGGATTTGCTCCTATAGCATATGCAGTCACTAAATTAGTGGCACTACCTTCTTTTAAAGCTATGAATTTTACAATCAATTCCCTTGTTGAAAATCCAGGAGCCAAATCTCCGGCAAAGTTCCATCTAATTGGACTATTATAATTTCCATCATTCTTATACCATTCTGCACTGGAAGTAGTGCCTGACCAGCTGGATGCTGTACTCCAACTTTGATATTGTAACCCTTCAGGAACAACGTCTTCAACATAAATACCTTTTGCGGTATAAGAATACGGATTAGTTACTTTAATTCTGAATTCTACAGTATCGCCCACGTTATATGTTGATTTTGAAACGGTTTTTATAGAATAGATAACTGGCGTTATGATTATAACATTGTCATTATCTTGCATGACCATATTTCCATTTTGATATAAATATGCATTATTGATTCTGGAATATGAACTTGATGTTGTAAGAGCTTTAAGTGCAATAGTAAATGAAGCGCTTTGACCAGGGGCAAGTGGACTATTTAAATAAAACCTCCGAGTTTGTTGTGATGATGATTCATATGTAGACCAGCTTCCAACATCACTGGTAAATGAAACATACTCAAAGTCATTAGTATTGAAAGTATCTTCAACATAAATATTACTTTGATAATCTTTTGCATTGTTAGTAACAATAATCTTGAAATAGGCTACATCTCCCCTAGCTACTTGCCTTGTTAATGTTGATTTATCAAGAGTGAGAGGCATTACTGTCCTAACATATTCAGTAACACTGTGAACTGATGTTTCATGGGAAAATACATCAATTGTATTAGATATAATCATGTTTTGAGATTTAATTTCACCCACATGACAAGTTACATCAAATTCGGCAATTTCACCGGGTTTAAGTGACCTGTTCAGCAGCCAAGAATTTTCAGACGTTCTAATCCATGCATCATTATACTTGTTATTCCAGGACACAATTGTAAATTCAGTGGCAGTACTTAATTTATCAACAACTGTTACATTTGTTAAAGTGATATTATGGTCATTGTAAACGCTTATTGTATAAACTATATCCTCATTTGAACTTACAATATCCTTGTTTGCAACCTTATCCGCTGTGAAATCCGGAAGCTCAAATGGCTTACATCCATTGATTAAAATAAGATTTTGCCTTGTTGTAGGATTTATGAATGTATGGAACCAATAACATGAGTAGGTATCATTGACAATATTGAATCCGTCTTCGAGAACAGTGAAGGGATTATTTGTAATATTTATTACATTTTTAATGATTTCATTGTCACTGTTTCTATAATCTCCGTCTGTGAATATGTAAATGTAATCCTTAAGGTTATAATATTGCTTATCATATAAAATTATCAGCACTTTAATATAATCCCCAACATAGGACTGGTCCAAGCTATTTCTAACAAATGTCAAATCACTAACCAGAATACCGTCGGTTCCATTGTAACCAAGAGGAACTGATGCATTTGATTCAATACAATATGCCTTATAGAAATAATTACCAGTAGTGACGGATGGATCTTGATACAAGTAGTACACACCATTAGTATCAAAAGCAACCCTCAACAATTGAGTTTCATTATAGGTGAAAACAGATCCGTCATTGAATGTATTGTTTCTTAACAAACTGGTAGCAACAATGGTCATATTTCCATCAGGACAATTACAATCATCAATTGTGCAATTGCAGTTAGTACAATCGGTACAGTTACATACTATCTCATAGGTATAGTACTCATAAGTATCGATATAAACAATATTGGAACCTCTGGTTGCATTATTGTCTGTGAAATTGTTATTGGCAATAGTAGAGTTAATTGTTAATATTGCACCTGCCTGATAAGCGCTATTATTAATGAATGTATTATTGGCAACATAGGAATCATTTGTGGCTATTGCACCACCATACAATAATGCAGAGTTGTTTAAGAACGTGCTGTTGATAATTTGGCTATTATCACCACCCATTATGACTGCTCCACCACCATAACGAGTCGCATTATTGTTTGTGAAATTGGAATTGGCAATTGCACTGCCTGATGAATAAATCACAACAGCACCACCCATTTCTGCAACATTGCTGTCAAAATTAGAATTGTTGATTAAATTATTTTGTGATTTATCATATTGAGTTCTAGGATAGTCCATGAAAATTGCACCACCAATAACTGCAGAGTTATTGGTGAAAGTAGTATTATCTAAAACTGAATCCTTAATCCTATATGAAAATATTGCACCACCGTTTATTGCAGAATTGTTAACAAATGCAGTATTTGTAATTGTTGCATTGACATTTCCTGACTGTGAATAAACATACCTACTTAAATAAATTGCACCACCGTTAGTAGCATTATTGCCCTCAAAAGTGGATTTATTGACAATCAAACGGTTATGAATTGAATAAACAGTACCATTAGACTCTGCTTTATTATTAACAAATGTGGAGTTATTTATTGAGGTTGGAATATCACGGACATTAGTAGTATATAAATAAATTGCACTTCCATCAACAGCAGAACAATTTTCAAAGTATGAGTCATTTACTTGAAGACGAACATATGAATATATTGCACCTCCACTAGTAGTAGCAGAACAGTTATAAAATGAATTATTTTCTAATAAGAAAACATTGCTTGTACCAGAATATAAATACATTGCTCCACCTGTCATTGCATTACAATCATAAAATGAATTGTTAGCAATAACATAGCCCCCAGTTCCGGACAGATATATTGCCCCATGAGAAGATGAAGAAATGTTGGAAAATGTATTATTTATAATCTCAATATTATTATAGTCTGAATAAATAGCACCTCCACTAGAAGATGTTGATGAATTTAAGAATTTATTATTTTTTACTGTTAACTTTCCGCTATTGCCATATTTATAAATAATACCCTGATCTGATTTCATTTTATTGAATGTATTACTCTCTATAACAACATCACTACTAGAGTATGAATTAACTCCTGTACCATCAACACTAGTTGATGAGAAACCTTCAATATAGTTATTTTTAATCGTTACGTTTTTAGATCGGTAAAAATATAATGCGTTGTTATCATTATCATTCAAACCTATAAATGATGAGTTTTCAATTGTAACATTCTTTGCTTCGTCTGTAAATACCCCTCTTGAACCTCTTATTGCATTAAATTCACAATCAGAAACTAAAATATTGTTTCCGGTTATGTACAGCATACCAGTTGAATAGCCGGATGTTGCTAAATTATTTGTGAAATTAATACCTTTTATAGTGACATTTGTTCCAGATACCGTCCAACGGTTATAAGACGTAGAAGTTGCACTAAAACTAACTACCGGTTCACAATCATCATCAGCGCGAATGATTAAATTATTCTTATTAATAGTAAGTGCAGAAGTTGTATATGTATATGTACCATTTAAAAGAACAATTTCATTTGTTTTATCTGAAACAGTATGTGACAATGCGGTACTTATTGAATTATATGGATGCTCTTTAGATCCATCAGCCCCTGTTGAAACCGCTGTCGGACTTACATAAATTAGATTATTATCTCCATCAGCAGCCAGGATTGGCTCTTCGCTTGTAGATAAAACATCATTCTTGCTTTCAAACGAAAGTTTATTAACCTTATTTATTTCGTAATTTTTAGAAACATCAGATGTTATTTCATTAACAAACTGATTTTCAACAAGCTGATAATTATCATCAACTTGAATTTCTTCAGCAAGCACTGTAGAATTATCATCAATATCTGCAGAACTTACAACATTTAATGATAATACTATTGCAAATACTACCATCAATATACAAAAAATCTTTCTATTAGTCATTTAATCTCTCCAATAAATCATATCTAATTTATATATTATCATATTTTATTTAGAATATATATAAATAATTAACATTTTTTAAATATAT
>CAZQWN010000106.1:0-6635 GCA_964596915.1 uncultured Methanobrevibacter sp. | reverse complement strand
GAAAATTCATCTACGACTTAAAGAAGTCATAGTATTCTTTTCACATTTTGATAAAGCCTATTGAAGGATAAGATTGAAATGTATCCAAGACTTGTCAGTGCTGTAAAAAATGAAACGGGTATTGCACTGATTTCAAAAACCTTATCAATGCCAAAAGAAGAATCATTATCTTTAGGCTTATTTCCGGGATCATGAGCTGAAACATCAACAAAATTAATAAAAATCAAAGCCAATGCGGAAAATATGCTGGCCAACAAAAAGCAACCATATGAACCGGTTAAGTCATATGCAATTCCACCAATGAATGGACCGAGACCTACCGCCAAGGTGGTTCCAAGCATAAAATATCCGAATGCCTCTCCAAAACGTTTTTTGGGAAGCACATCTGAAGCTATTGTCACTATTGCATTGGCTGAAGCTCCAAAACCGATTCCATGAATAAATCTGACAATGATAAGTAAAGTTACATCACTGGCTAAAAAATACAGAAGACAAGACAAAAAATGGATACTCATGAAAATCAATGCTGTTTTCTTCCAGCCGATTCTCTCCAATGCGTTTCCTGAATATATTCTTGAGCACAGTCCTCCAAAAATATAAATTCCAGAAACAAGTCCTGCAATTATAGCTGAAGAACCCATTGCAGTGGCATATTCAGTCACACTAGACATCAGCACATACATCACAAGAGCAGTGAAGAGCAAAGCTCCAAAAACTAGAAAAAATGATTTTGTAAATATTTTGTCTTCGTCTACCTGAGCATTCATTAATTAAAAATTGTGAAAGAGAATTTAAAATGTTTTCGTTTTGAAAAAATGAAAAATATAAATGATTTTTAAATACTGAAAAATCATTGCAAAACTAATGTTTAATCACTGACGTCATAATCGTCAATCATCACAAAATTGAATTCAGGATGTTTAACCGTAATTTCGCTTAAAATTTTCTCTTTTACGGATTTTCGGTCTGCATCAAAGTCCACAATAATATCGAATGTGATTAATTTTTCCTCTTCATAAACAATGAAACCATGAACCTCCAAAACTTCCTGATATTTTGAAGCAATATGATACAAATCATCTCGGATATTGCTGTATGAATCGTTATGTGCATAAATTCCAACAGTTAAAATGATTGAAAACTCCTTGAATATTTTAGAGGAAATCTGTCTTGACAACTTTTGGATATCGATTGCTGTTAGAGTATCATCAATTTCAACATGGACGGACCCTTGCATGTCTTCGGGTCCATAGTTATGCAAACTTAAATCATATGCGCCGTAAACACCAGGAATTTCAAGAATGGAAGTCTTGATTTTGCGGGACATTTCAGGGTCAATCCTTGCACCGATCATGCTGTCCAGAGTTTCTCTCAACATGTCAATACTTGCTTTGATAATTACAATTGAAATAATGACTCCTAAAATTCCCTCAAGGGAAATATGGAAGAATATTGAAATGATAGCTGCGACAAATGTTGAAAGAGATAAAATCGCATCGAAAAATGCGTCACTACCTGAAGCAACGAGCGCCTGGGAGTTAATGTCTTCACCGACACGCTTTACGTACTGGCCCAATACAAATTTAACGACAACTGCAACTGCAACAATTACAAGAGAAACAGTTGTATAATTTGTAACGTCAGGTGTAAATATTTTAGGCCAGGATTCCATAAACGCAGTAATACCTGCCCACAAGACAATAGCTGCAATAATTACGGATGAAAAGTATTCTATACGACCATATCCGTAGGGATGGTTCTTGTCCGGAGCCTTACCTGCAAGTTTAGTTCCAATAATTGTAATGATAGATGACAGTGCATCAGTCAAATTGTTAACTGCATCCAAAGTAATCGCAATAGAATTAGTGACAATACCCACAAATGCCTTGAAAGCTACCAGTATAAGGTTAACAACAATACCTATTATACTTGTTTTTACAATTTTATCCTGTCGTGACATATTTATTAATTGACTTTCAATTAATTTAAATTTATTTAAAAAATGAAATTTTTTCCAATTTAAGCAAGTCAATCTTTCTATCGATACCACCGGCATATCCTGTTAATTTGCCGTTTGCTCCTAAAACCCTGTGACACGGTATTAAAATAGAAATTGGATTGTTACCTACGGCTCCGCCTACAGCCTGTGCAGACATTGTTGGAGATATTCTTGAAGCAATCTCACCATATGTCATAGTTTCACCGTATTTAATTTCAGACAATATCTCCCATACTTTGACTCTGAATTCCGTACCCTTCGGATTCAGCTTAACATTAATCAAGGGATTTTTACCGTTGAAATAATCATCAAACCACTTTTTGACTTCATTAAAAATATCCAAATCATCTTTGACTTCAAGTTTTAATGATGGAAAGTGTTTCTGTGAGTAAAACCAGACACCACAGATAGCTTCACCGTCACTTACAATCAGCATTTTTCCTAACGGTGAGTCATAATCTGTTGAATAATACATCATTTAATCTCCGATTATCACCTGCCAGATTCGCCATACTGATTTTCGGTTCATTTTTGATATTGCCCTTTGTGTTGGAATCTTCATAGGACACACATCCTCACAGGCGAGAGTCTTTAGACAGTGGGGATAGAACTTGTCATTGTATTTCTTTTTGATTGTATTTGTGTGGTCTTTATCATTTTCCAGTGAAATCAGTTTTGATGCAGAAACTGCAACCTGTGTTCCTGCAAAATCATCAAAGCCGTAGTTTGGACATGCTTCTGTGCAGCATCCGCACATAAGACACATGGACATTTCATAATCAAAATTTAAATCATCACTAACCTTTGCAT
The DNA here is from genome assembly GCA_964596915.1 of uncultured Methanobrevibacter sp. Taxonomy (GTDB): domain Archaea; phylum Methanobacteriota; class Methanobacteria; order Methanobacteriales; family Methanobacteriaceae; genus Methanocatella. The sequence goes on along the minus strand of CAZQWN010000106.1, from coordinate 3,826 downwards.
CGCTTTCCAGCCATTGCTCACAGTCTTTCATCACATCATGCAAAACAGACCTGTCAACCTTCAAGTCCTTTATAAGAGGAAATTTGGATAAAGGTTCTATTGTTATCAATTCATATTCCTTTGTCATTATCTCTTCATTGACGAATGTTTTGCATGCCAGTTTTGGCTGGGAATTTATTACCATTGCACATGCCCCGCACAGTCCCTGAAGGCAGCTGCATGAGTATTCTATCGGACAGTCAAGTCTTTCAAGGAGTGTTGTCACAGGTATGTTCAAATCACCGCCGTAGTCAAACAGCTTATAATCACCATCAATTTTAATTTTAACCTTAATGCTCATTTCCCACCACTACCTGAAATCAACATTTATCTCACCGTCATATGTAACGCATGTTGTCCTTTTATATTCGTCACTTGTGTCAGGATAATCGATTCTTTGATGTGCTCCTCTGCTTTCTTTTCTCATGAGAGCTGAAACTACACTAGCTTTTGCAAGCAATATCAATGACTCCTGTTTGATATAATCATAATAGCTGTTTGCATTTACATTCAACTTATCCAGTTTTTCCAATGCATCATTCAGGCCATCCTCATTTCTATATATCCCCATCGAATGTGCCATTATTTCAGCCAGTTTACCATCAACATCCTCTGAATTTCCATTTTTCTCAAACTTATTGAATGATTCGATTTCATCATCGATTCTGTTAATATAATCGTCATTTGAATCATTTATGGCATTTTCCGCTGCAATCCATCCTCCATGAACAGCACCCAACAGGGAATTTCCGCCAAGCCTGTTTGCCCCATGATACTGTACTGAACATTCACCGGCGGCGTATAAACCCTGAATGTTGGTTTTGTGATTCTCATCGGTCCTTATGCCTCCCATAAAGAAGTGAACTCCCGGATAAACGGGAATTGCCTCTGAAGTAGGATCCAGATTAAGGTAATTTGTACATATTTCATAAACCTCATCCAATTTTGTCTTAACGGTTTCATCATCCAAATGGCTTATGTCAAGATAAACCGGATTTTTACCTCCATCAGAAGCCTTATAAATACTTCTTGACACCACATCCCTAGGCATCAGCTCTGCAAGTTCAGGATACCATTCCTTCATGAAGTACCATTTCACGCCATCACGAAGGACGTATAGGTTTCCGCCTTCACCACGGGCGGCTTCGGTTATAAGCATTCTTTTGACAGGAGTCTTTACAGTTGTCGGATGATACTGTATCATTTCAAGGTTGGCCAGCTCAACACCCTGCATGAACAGCCTTGCTGTTGCAACCCCGTCATTATGAATGGAACCTGATGTTCGTCCAAATAATTTATTCAATCCACCCGTAGCCATTATTACACTGTCTGAGAGGAATTCCCGAATTTCAGAGGTGGTTTCATTGATGCAAATTGCACCCAGACATTTTCCATCTTTTACAATCAGTGACAGGAATCTCCAACCTATGAATCTTGTGACATTTCCTTCCGCTTCCATTTTTCTGCATTCTGTTATCAGCGCTGTAACAATTTGCTTACCTGTTCTTGCACCTGCATAGGCAGTTCTTTTCTTCTTCTGACCGCCGAAGTATCTTTGATTGATATTGCCTTCACTGTCCCTTGAAAAAGTTGTTCCTATTTTTGAAAGCCAGTCAATGATTTTTGGAGCATCACCGGTCAGTCTTTTCACTGCATTAACATCATTTATTTCACAGCCTCCGTTCATAGTGTCTGTGAAATGTTCATCGACAGAATCGTTTTTGCCTAAAGCGGCGTTTATTCCTCCCATGGCCATTACAGACTGTGAACGTTCTGAGTAATCCGGAGAAATCAAACTGACATTGGCTCCCAATTCACTTGCCTTTATTGCTGCAGTCATACCTGCAATTCCGGCACCGATAACTATTATATCACTCATAAAATTCCCCCAATGTAAAATATTGCCTCAGCCATGAAAATAATGACCAATAAAATTAAAACTATTTTGTTGATTTTGCTTTTTGCATTTGCATAATCTTTTTTTCCATCTAAAAATCCGAATGAAACAAACAGTCTTGGAAGTGACACCCTCAAATGAAGTGCTATAGACAGAATCAGTAAATTATCAGCTATAATATGACTTAATGTGGTGAAAAGGTCAGTGTTATCACTTACGCTTCCCCAGGAATAATTAAGAATGTGCAGCGCAGCAAATACTATTATGCCTATTCCGGTTATCATCTGCTGATTTGTTTCATTTATCAGATTTGAATACTTATTTGACCATCTTTTCTCCTTAAAGTATAGATATAAGCTTATTATGATATGCAAAACAAGCGGATAGAACAAGCGTCTTCCGGTAATCTTGAAATCAGGCATGTAACTGATGAGACCAAAAAAGTATAATGTGGCCAGCAGGGCATGATAGACCAGCATCAAACCAAGAATGACTATTAAAAGACTGTTTATTTTTCTAAGTGAAATCATGTTATCTACAGGTATGATTTAAAGAAGTCCTCAAATTCCTCATCACTCATAGGTTCCGGAGTTGAAATATTTTCATTAGCCATAATACTTGAAGCAAGGTTAACGTATTCTTGGGTTTCTTCACTTTCAGGGTATTTTTCTACAACGGTTTTTGCATCTAATTCAGCATCTTGAATTAAATTGCTCCTATGAATTGTACCAACTACATGCGTTCCTATCTTTTTTGCAAAGTCATTGACAATTTGCTCTTCATTGTCTACATTTCTGCAGTTGCACACGATACCGCTCAAGTTGCCCTTAAGCTTTTTGACCCCACGGACAATATTGTTTGCAGCATAAAGTGACATGTATTCGCCGGATGTGACAATCAATACTTCATCAGCGTATTTTTCACGCAAAGGCACTGAAAAACCACCGCAGACTACATCCCCCAATACATCATATACCACAACATCCAAATCATCGTTGAATATACCGATTTTTTCAAGCCTTTTCATAGCTACAATAACACCACGTCCTGCACAGCCCACGCCAGGTTCGGGACCTCCACTTTCAACGCATTGAATTCCCTTGAAACCTGTAAAAACCAAATCTTCCTTTTCTGGTGATTTGTTATCCTTTAGTGTGTTTACGACTGTAGGAATCCTTTTGCCGTATAAAGTACGTGTTGTGTCCGCTTTTGGATCGCAGCCAATTACAAGACAGTTCAAGTCATCACTGCCCCATACAGCAGTCAGGTTAGCTACTGTAGTACTTTTTCCGATTCCTCCTTTTCCATAAATAGCTATTTTTTTAATCATTTAATTCTCTCATATTTTTAATTCTAGAAAGTGAAGATGCTATTGCACATACAGTTATAATTATAGTCAATATTAATGTTATATTTTTAGAATTTATTAATATTGCGACAATCGGAAAGGCATAAAACATGTATGCCACGAAAGTTCCGAATTTGTCGTATTTCAATGCGCCGCTTCCGGAAGTGATGAAAAACTCAATCAGTTTCAAAATGATAATTATCAAGAACCAACCTGGCGCCAAATCAATTAAAACTATTGCCAGTGTTGAAAGAATTATAAATAAAAAATCACAAATCACATCTATTTTTGAACCATTATCTGAAACTAATCCATATCTACGAACCAAAAACCCATCTAAAATATCGCTTGCAATTGTTAAAGTAAAAATTATAATTAGGTAAACAACGTTAAAATCTAAAACTGCAAAATATAAAAATAACAATCCAAAAAGTATTCTGGAAATAGATAATACATTAACAATTTCTCTATTCATGATTTCCCTCAAATACAATATTAATTAATTTAAACTAGGTAATAAACATTTCCTAACTCCTGTAAAT
>CAZQWN010000105.1:0-6884 GCA_964596915.1 uncultured Methanobrevibacter sp. | reverse complement strand
TTTAATCCTGAAGATTATCAGGATTAACTTTTTTCATATTTTTTTCTTTGATGATATTCCTCATCGATGTCACATTTTCCGGATGGCAATACTCTTATGATGTCATCGAGTGTAAGTAAGTCATCCTCATTAATTTTGTTAATGATTTTTTTAGCAATTGCTTCTTTTTTTGTAAATCCCGGTTTTATAACAACAAAATTTTCACAATGTGCTTCAAGCGCATCAATTGGACCGACCATTATTCTTTTTCCTTCATAATCTACAATTCCAATAGCCAGTTTAACCCTTGCGCCTCGGATATAGTTTCGATGACCTCTTATTACAAAAGACCCTTTCGGTAAAAATTCCCCTGATTCGGGAGTTTTTGAAACTTGGTCCGGATGGACCCAAAAGACGTCCTGGGATGTGAAGCCTAACGACCACGCAGATGAAAAAGATGCTGCAAACTCACCGGATTCTTTAAGGATATTGTCATTTAAATCAATGCCATTTAATTTTATCGCTGTTGATGTTGCACCGTGTATGTCTGCATGAAGATAAATATCATTAGGTTCCAAATATTTTTTAACAATATTCTCATTTGTGTTTGCATCCCGTCCGCCTATCACCAAAACTCCATCTGAGCTTAAGAACCATCTTAACTTTTCATACCATTTCAGGTTCTTTTTAACTCTTTTTTTCGGTGTGGAAATGTTTTCCATAGCAATGTCTTTTTTAGCTTTGATGTCTTCTAGTTGCTTTTTAGTGTTTTCAATAGCTATTAATGCACCTTTTGTTTTTCGTTTAGCTTTTTTAGCTTTTTCATAGTAAACTTCAGCATTTTCAGGGATTGGCTTTTTCGGATCTATGTTTATTGATGTATCATCTATTTTCAAGGTTAACACGCCTAATTTATCGATGGATTCGAAAATTTGGGCTTCACTCATCCCCTGTTTTTTTGCATTTTTTAAAGTTTTTGCAATTTCTTTAAAAGAGTAGTCCTTACTCCTTGCTGAGTTAACAACATTGATGATATTTTCGATGGTGGGGTAATTAGAATAAATAACCTCTCCTTTATGTTGGCTTTCTTCAATGGTGGTGTGAAAATTATCAAGTGTTTCTTGTTGTAAACGCAATCTTTTTTCAAACTTGTTTACTTTTCTGTTCCAAGCTGCCTCTTTTATATCCTTTATTCCGGTGTTGACTTTTTTTGAATAAAATTCATCACATGCTTCATTAAATGTTGAATAGATTGTTTTTTCATAATTTTCATATTTGATTAAATCTAATGGAACAACATCTTCCTTGTTTTCGCTTTTGACTATCTGCGGTTTGATGGAATTGTCTTTCAAAGTGTTGAACAGGTTTGTAAGGCTTTGGTATAATGCATCAATTTGTTTGTCTGTTATTTCATTGTTTGAGGTGTTTTTTTCAATTTCAGTGATTTCATTCGCTCTTTTTATGATTTCTTCTGAATACAAACTGCCCAAACCATTAACCGCAAGGGTTCTTACAACATCACTGTCAGATTCAAACAATGTTCTAAACTCTTCAGGGCTAACGGCAATTGGATTTATTCCTCTTTCTTCAGGGAACTTGTATTCTTTTTTGGAGCTTATGTCTCTATCGCTCCATTGTTTTCTTTTGAGAGGCAATATAATGTTATTGTCTTCATCTAAAAGAATAATATTTCCTTTATCAAACAATTCAACAATTATTGTGTAATATTTGTCCTTTTTTACTTTGATTTCAACTACACGATCGAAATTATGCTGTTTTACACTTTCGACATGCGCTCCTTTAATTCTTTTTCTTAAAAGCATGGGAAATGTCGGTGGTGTAGTCGGATTTTCAAGTGGATACTGGCTTGTATGTATTCTTGAACCGCATTGCATTACTAAATCTACTCTGCCGGTTCCGGGAACGTGAAATCTCATTACAACAATATCTTTGGTAGGTTGAAATGATTTATCTACTCGAGCACCGCTTAACAAATTATTCAATTCATCACTTATTGTATAAATGTCTACGTTAGACATGGATTTCATTATAAACACCTTTCATTTAATCAATACTTTAATATATTATAATCACTAAAATTATATTAATCTATTTAATTTATTGGAGGATATCAATGGACACAACTATTAAAGTTACAAGTATTCATATTGTTTTTGCTTTGATTTCAGCTTTAATTTCCACCGCTTTGACATTGGGCTGGTTCGGATTTAAAAATGAAGTTTTTGCAGGATTCGTGGCATTAATTATATTGTATTTCGTTGGCCAATTATGTCAAAAGATTGCCGGTGACGAGATTTCAGGATTTTCCCAATGGTTATGGGATGGAATTTCACCATTCTTTTTTACCTGGGTAATTTCATACACTTTATTTGTAATGTATTTATAATCCGCCAAAGAAAATCCATATAAATACGATTAATAATGCTGTAATTAGTAAAACTGGAGCTATAATTTTGCTAACCGCCACAACTGAACTGATTGTGGAGATTAATTCGGTTGAATTTTTCGGGCCGAACGTGTTAAGATTTTCAATTTTTTCAGTTCCAGTTCCAACTTCTACTTTTTCTAAATCATCAATGGCTTCAATGATGCCTGTTTTCACATATTCTATAATTTCATCTCTTTTTGCAATACCTACAGGATTATAACCTCTTGAGAGAGTATTAACGGTATGGGTATCTGTTGTCATCACTTCAATTTCATCAATATCCAGATCGCTTACGGCATCGATTATTTCTTGTCTGAATCCGATTTCCATGTTGTTTGAGTCAAAGAGAACGTAGGCGGTTTTTTGTCCCTCAACTTCAATGACCATGACCTTAAGGCCGCTTTCACCGATACCTTCCTGTTTATCTAAAGTGGGCATTGTATCATGCCAGCAGCCGACTTTTATTGCACCTTTAGGTTGGTCAGGGTTGATTTTATCTATTACTTCTATTAAATGGAAAACTTCTGCATTTCCGGGAAGAACTTCCCCGCTTTCAGGTTCAAATGAGTTGTGGCAATCCACAATTATTGAATCTTCGACATGGCATTTGTTTCTGCTTTGAGCCATCATTGTAAGGCCAACACCAAATTCAATGTCATCCACTGCTTCGGGTGCGAATGTAGATAGTATTACCATTCCGTTATTGAAAAACTGCACTCCTATATTTGCTTTATTTGCCCGATATCTGACAAATTTACTTGCATTCGGAGAATAAGTGACATGTTTTAAACCTTTTTTCACGGTATTTTCAACCTTGTCAATTTCTGAAACTGCAATCGGATTGAAATCATGAGTTGAAGGTCCGTGTGCAACCATTGTAAAGAAATCGAATTTATTTGCAAGAATTGTCGGCATATTTGACCCTCCCAGATCTCCAAGAGGTCCCGGATGAACTGAGGGGGAGATGAATAATGCTTTTATTCCTTTTTCGGTTTTAAAGCTAACGAATGTGACGACAGTGTCAATTGCCTCGCTCATGTTTTCAAATATTCCTTCAAGTGAATTTGATCCTTCATTCATATGTGCGATAAACAGACTCAATAAGTCTAAAACTCCGATTCCCAAGTTTTTCTTAAATGGGGAAGCGATAATTTTGATAAATGCATAAATTGCAAGTACAAATATTATTGCGGCAATAATTGCTTTCAATGTAATCTGAAGGAATATTGGGCCGATAAAACTTGTGTCAGTAACAATAAACATAATTAAGGTATACATTGCTAAAATAAGCAACGGTTGAATTAAACCTACTCCTGCAGCTATTGTAAACCTCACTTTGGATGTTGCCCAGAATACCAATGTGTTGAATCCGTAAATCAATACGCAACCAAATAAAAATGAGTTTAAAAACAGTTCCCATCCTGTCACTCTAGAAATTATTCCTCCGGCAATGATTATCAAACCTAATAGTATCATTGAAATGGCTGACAAAAAGATTGAGTGTTTTATTTTTAAGTTTATTCCATGAAAGCTGCTGATGGTTTGCTGATTTAAAGCTCCGCTCATAATTGAGGGAAATCCTAAAATCATTAAACCGAATAATCCTCCATAAAGAATATCTTCCAATATTCCGTAGGCGGGAACCAGTTCAATTATATAATATAAGCTACCTATTAGAAAACTTAAAATTATTATTCCAATAATTGAATATTTAGTTTTTGGCAGGGTTTTAATAAATTTTGATAATCCTGCAACGCTACTCATACTTGACATGTAATTTTATCCTACACTTTTTGAATTTTGTCCTACAATTTTTGTATCAAATGCTCATATAATTGTTGGTCAAAACCGATATATTAAATTTGTCAAAAGTGGGTAAGTTTCCACCAATCAAGTTGAGCATAAAATATCCAATATAAAATTTGTTCGTGGGAGTATATTAAATTTACATTAATTTTAGCCGATTTTCAATGTTGATTTCTTTACAGGGATGTTGAGATAATTTGTTGCAGATATTGATTTTTGGAGTGTGTCTGTTTTGCCAGTAATTGTTCCGATATAAAAAATATAATATGTCCGCTCGGATTTCTGCTATTTGTTCTTTTTTCAATCCCATTTAAATCACCCAAATGTTATTTTAAGTGTTGTTCTAATAATTCTTTTAATTTGAGTGCTGTGGTTTTGTTTAATATTATTTGTGTATCTGATTCATTGATGAGTTCGATGTTTTCCCCATCTGATGTCAAGCGTTTGTTGAATAGGATTAATCTAATTTCATCATCATCAGCGCCAACACCTACTGATGATGCATATATTATTTCTGAATCCGGATTAATTTTCATGTTTTTATTGACTGGAATGTTTTCATTTTTCATACTAACAAACTTCCAAAATTACACAATTAATACATAATTTTCGTTTACATCTTCAATGTAAATATCATAGTTTTCTTTTATTTGAATTTCTTTTTCTAATTGGATTAAATCAACATCTGGGCTGTTTTCATCAAAAATTTCATCTAATTCTTCATCACTTAATTCGTCATAAGGTTCGTCAGCATATTTCATTGCTTCTGAAATGCCTATCTTATTTACCTCGTCTAAAAGCATGTTTAATTTTACAACAATAGGGGACTGTAAATTTAAATGATATTTTGAGTTAGTATTTTTAATGATTAATTGTTTTACTGTTAAATCATCAATAAACTTGTTTAATGTAATTCTAGAAACTTCAGCTCCAACTGCAATTTGTAATTTAGATAATTCTGCAAAAGGATTCATTAATAGGTAATCAATTACTTTTATTTGAGGATAATCGCCCAGGATTTCATCTAACATAATAAACACCTATGTATACTAATTATACAATTAATTATTTAAATAATTTATCATTGTATATAAACTATTCAATAATGTTATATTATATATTATGTGATGTTTTAATCCAATATATTTTCAAGAATAATTTCAAAACTTTAATTGAGAAAATTTCTTAAATCCAAATTGTTTGTCTATTTCAATAACAAGTAGGATAGAGTGTCTTTTAATCATTTAAATTAATTATTTAAAATTATCTTTCTGAATATGATATATTGAAGTTTAATTTATTTTTTACAGCTATATCGATAGTTATATGAATTACAGTTTATATAGACTTCGACCATAATCATCAACCTTAATCATCAACCTTAATCATCAACCAACACTATTTTTTTATTTTTCATTAAAATGCTTTAAATCATGAAATAAGTAATTTAATGAATTTAAAAAAATTAATCATCAACCAAAAAATACTTAATCATCAACCAAATATAATTATAATAATTAAAAAAATAAGTTGATAATATGTTCGAGCCGCAGTTTAGGTATACTGATAAAATTGTAAATTATATTGCAGAAATCGCTTCAGCTAAAGAAATTATTAGCAATGCAAAAATAATCCATTTATATGACACTAAATTGAAGCAGGATGCTCTTATTAAGTCTTCACATTATTCAACATCAATTGAAGGAAATCCTTTAAACTTGGATGAAGTAAAAACATTAATTAATAACAATCAAAAACCAACAACAAAAGCAGAACAGGAAGTATTGAATTATTTCAATGCATTAAACAATTTAAATAAATATTCTGATAAAATCATTACTCAAAATACAATTTTATCAGTGCATAAAGATCTCACCAAAGACTTATTAAAAGATTCAGAATATGAAGGTAAATTCAGGGACACTCGTGTATTCATTGGCAATCTTCATACTCAAGAAATAAATTATATTCCTCCTGATGCTTATAAAGTACCTGGTTTGATAGATGAATTATTGGACTGGTTAAACAATTCAACAGATGAAATGTATCCTGTCATTATCGCAGGAATTCTTCATTATGAATTAGTACGTATCCATCCATTTATAGATGGAAACGGACGTACCAGTAGACTTATGGCAACATTAATATTGTCAATCCATAAGTTTAATATTGATAACTACTTCACTTTGGATGAATATTACAATCAAGATAGACAGGCTTATGTTGATGCACTGAAAAGTGCAGATAAAAACCATGATTTGACAAATTGGTTGGAATATTTCTGTCAAGGGGTACTATATTCAATTGATAAAGTCAAATCTGAAGTATTGAATTTAGCTCAAATAACATCAAAATATGACAATGCCATTGAATTAACTCCCAATGAAATTTCTGTATTGACTCTTCTTGAAGAAAAAAAGTATATTCAAAATAAGGATATTCAAGAGATGTTAAGCATTTCTCCTCAGGCCAGTTATAAAATTATTAGAAAATTAAAAAATAAAGAATTAATTAAAAGCAATGGAAAAGGTAGAAATACAGAATATAGATTAAAATAAATTTTTTCATCAAAACATTAATCATCAACCTTAATCATCAACCAACATCATTTTTTTATTTTTCATTAAAACGCTTTAAATCATAAAATAAG
>CAZQWN010000104.1:0-6961 GCA_964596915.1 uncultured Methanobrevibacter sp. | reverse complement strand
GATTATTGATTATGACATTTGCACGGGTTGTTGTTTTTAGGAATTGTGTTTCGTCGTTGTCCTGTGGATTTTGAACAAATAATCTTGCACCGTTACCGTGTATAATCACTGTCCCATAGTCTGTCTGGAACAGGCTTTTGGAGTTAGGTATTGTTCCGTAATCTCCCTTGGCTATTGTAATGTTTATAATGTCATATTTGGTATTTCCGTTAACTATTTTGGAAGCGCTCATTAGGGCTGCTGGATTATCAACAACTGCATTATATATGGTGCTGTTGAGGCTTTCTCTTTCAAGATAGATTCCTCCGTTATTGGTAGTTATTGTAGATGGTGAGTATCCTCTGCAGTTGACCAGCCTTACAATGGATCGCTCTTGAATATCAAAATCGTTTCTATCATTGTTTTTCCATATCCAGTTGGACTTGAGTTTGTTGTTTGTAAATTCACAATTGTAGAATACTCCATTAGCGGCTTTTCCAATACTGTAGTATGCGCCACCCTTATTGGCACTATTATCTTTAAATATGGAATTATAGCAGTATACGTTAGCGTAATTTCTTATTGCACCACCGTAATCTCCATCTCTTGTCTTATGGTGCATTATGTTGTCTGTAAATGTACAGTTAATGGCAGTGAACACGCCATAATTCAAAATGGCAGTATTGAATCCGGACAGTGTCAGGTTTATCAGTGTGAGGGAGCCGTAGTTTGGAATGTATGCAAAATGATAATCATCTGAATCACTGTTTTCGGTCAGTTTTATTGTAGCTCCATTACCGTTGATGATTACTGGCACTCCACGGACATCAAGAAGGCTACGATCCCATACAGGTGTTGCCACTGCTAGTGTGAAGTGTGCTGAACGCCATTCGTCCTTATCCCTAAAGTTTTTAAGTGAGTCTGCCTTTATTATGTACTCTCCTTTGCTTAATGTAAAGTTTAATAGGGTTGCATTGTGGCGGCTGTCTATGTATTCAGCAAGATTAATTATTCCTTCCACGCTGTTGTAGTTTTGTTCAAAGGTATAGTTCATGGTTAAAGTACGCATAGGCCTTGAACTTATTGAGGAGTTGTCATCCAGATAACCGTTATCCCTAATGTGTTCATATGTGCTCCAGTCATCGTCATAAACGACAATCATGCTTCTTTCCTTTGAACGAATGTTATCGTTTTCTGTCTTGAAGCTGCATTTGATGAAATTTGTCAGGGAATTTTTATCTGCATATAAAACACCTCCCTGCTTATATTGGGTGCTTCCTGAATTGTCGTTTCCATTGAAGATGCAGTTCTTGAATGTTGCCTTGTTCTTGTTGTAGATTACTGAACCAGGAGTTGTGGTAGCCCAGAATTTCGCATTGTTTTCCGTATATGTACAGTTTTCGCTGTACACTTCACCGGTATTTGCAAACACTCTGTAGAATTTTTTGAATTCAAGGTTGTCTACCATAATGTTGGTATCAGGTTCCAGACTCATGAAATTGTGTTTGTAGTCATCCTCAATTGTTGAGCCGTTACCGTGGATAATCAATGTTCCGTGAGTCTGGTGAATGAGATAATACCATTCGCTGTCCCTCCAGAAGTTCTCTGTGATCTTATAGGTGTTCTTCTTGAAGTTTATGATTGTAACGTCCACCTTATAATCGGATCTTGACATTTTTCTTAGGACTTCTGTAAGCTCCTGTGAATTTGATACAGTGGTATTGTATAGTATAAATGCATCGCCGCTTGCCATGACATACCTGTAGGTGTCTTTTGAAAGAACGCTATACATTGTGGCATTTGACACCTTTTTAAATGTTTCATTTGAATATACTGGCAACAGTGCACCATATGAAGTTCCGTTTAGGCCCAAATCAATCACGGCATATTTGTTGCTTACAGTGATTTCCTCTTTTATGGTTTTGCCGCCATAAGTTGTTTCAACGGTGTGTTTTCCTGCTGTAACATTCAATATGAAATAAGCCAGTCCCTTGTCTGAGGTCTGTCCGAGGAATGTTTTTCCGTCAACCTTGAATGTCACTGTCTGGTTTGATGAGGCGTTGAGTTTGATTATGTAAGGGTCATTGATGTCGTAGGTTAGGTTTCTTTTGTTTATTGTAATCTTGTTTGTAAAAGTTTCGCCGGTTACGTTGTTTATGGATTTTACTGTGTATTGGCCAGGTTCCAAATTGGCCTTCAGGATTGCTGTTCCTGAATTGTCTGCAATTTCACCGATGTAGTTGGCGTTGTTGACATTGAAAGTCACTTTAGTTCCTTTAGGCAGATATTTTCCGTTTTTGTCTTTGAATACTGCTGAGTAAAACTCATTATCACCGTATGTCTTTGTGAGGTCATAGCCGTAAACGCTGATGTATTTGACATTTAAGTCAAAGGATAGCTTTTGTGAGTTGATTGCGAAATCCAGCTTGTGTGTTCCTGCCTCTTCTGCAACATATGTCAGTTCAACTGACTGTCCATCGAATTTTTTGTCTATGAACTTGCCGTTCTTATTGGTTTTGTATTCTATTTTCTGCATTATGTAATATGTAATAAATCCTGGGAATGCAATTTTCACAGTAGTGTTGACTCCTGTATAGGAGTCCTTATTTCCGGTTATTGAAACTGTGAGTGGAGCTGAGTCGTATTTGTTTTCATTGCTTCCGAATGTGTGATATTCCTTAAGCTGATTTCCGGTTGAAGCTCCGTTTATTCCCCACCAGTTGTTTATAATTTCATCATAGTAGCCGCTGTTGAACACGGAATTTCCTTCGCTGGTTGCTGTGTTGTCAATGAATGCATTATTGTTTAATTTTAAATGTGCATTTTTGGAATCGAGATATACTGCTCCTCCACGTTCTGAATTGGAATTTCTTTCAAAGTAATTTCCGATGATTGTGGTTGTGCAGGCGCTGTTGATGTATATTGCACCACCATCTCTTTTACCACCGTTTTTAACTTGGTTTGAAATAAAAACGGAGTTTCTGATTTCACTTGCCTTTTCAGTGTAGATTGCTCCACCGTGGTTTTCAGCCCAATTGTCCTTGAATGTACAGTTTTGAACATTGATTTCTCCGCAGCAACGTATGGCTCCTCCGTAACGTCTTTCCTTTCCGCCTGTTGCATAGTTTGATGTGAAAGTACAGTTGTCAAACTCAAGATTGGTTGAACTGCTGTCTGAGTGTATTGCTCCGCCGTCACCTGCAATCGCATAGTTATTTTTAAACACTGAGGATATGAAGTCCACATGACCTGATTTCTTGTTTATGTATATTGCACCGCCGAAATCACTGTCTACATGATTTCCATCAAATATGAGGTTACTGTTGACAGCACCAATTGTATTGGTGTATACTGCACCTCCATGATCTTTTGCGGAATTATTTGTGAATGTGTTTTTTCCGCTGAACTGGATGTAATCTGTTTCAATCGCTCCTCCTTTTGCGTTTGCGGTGTTAAGTTCAAAAACGGAATTACCAACATTTATCCATTTGTTTGAGTATATTGCTCCTCCTCCGTTGGAAGTTGCTGAATTTTGTTTAAATACGGATTTTTCAATGTATATGTAATCATCACTCTCTGTACGGATTGCTCCACCGCTTTCAGCAGTGTTTTTAATGAATTGTGAATTTTCAATTATTATGTCTCCCGCTGAAAAAAGTGCTCCACCGCGATTTGCATTGTTTTGTGTGAAATTACAGTTATTGGCATGTATATATTTTTTTACATTGACTGCTCCGCCACTGGATATGCCAATGCCTGCAGTACATTTGTTTGAGTTAAATATTGAATTTGAAAGTTCAATGGATTTTTCTCCCTGAATGGCTCCTCCATGGTTTTTTGCATAATTGTTTTCAAAAACAGATTTTTCAATGACAATATCTCCTTTGGAATATATCGCACCTCCGTTTGATGCGCCATTTCCGGTGAAATTACAATCTTTTATGGTCAATGTATCAACAACATTATTATAAATTGCTCCACCAAACTGACTCACCTTATTGTTTGTGAAAGTACAGTTTATGATTGTATATTTGGCGGAACCTGTAATGTATATCGCTCCACCGACGTTTGAGTTTCCATTTGTAAACTTCAAATTCTTTAAGGTAACATCACCGCTTGATGACTTTATTGAAGCTTTACTGCAATCGATTGTGTTTCCGGCTCCATTTATGGTCAGTGACTTGTCAATGGTTATTTGATTTGCCGGAGCATAACTTTTGTTCAATTTCACGGTTGAACCGTCGGATGCTGAATTGACAATCTGCTGAAGGTCATCGGATGCATCACCCAATAGGTCATCTTCACTTACTTTTAGATTGTCAGTTGCATCGGTTTTATGAATTATTTGAGTGTCATTAATGTCTTCAGCACAAACTGCTGAAACTGAGCATAAAATAAATAACAACAAACAAATAACTGCTAATTTTCCTTTCATATTAATGACCTCATTTAATTGTTAACTTTACCTTTTTGCTTACGCCTTTGTAATATTTGGTAGCTTTAAAAGTAATTTTGGCTGTAAATTTACCTTTCTTGTTGAGTTTGGTAATTTTAAAGGTTGCCTTTCCTTTTGAATTTGTTTTTGCAGTGTAGGTTTTTCCTTTTACTTTCAACTTGACCTTTACCTTTTTAAGGGCTTTATTTTTACTGTTTTTCAATGTAATTGTGTACTTTTTGGTTTTAAGTGACTTTTTGAAGGTCTTCTTTTTGGCAGCAATTTTTGTCTTTTCCTTATTGATTGTTATCTTGACAGATTTGGAATAAGGATTATAATTGTTTGACAAGGTAACTTTCAGTGTCTTGGTGCCTGTTTTGATTGATTTCAGTTTACTTGAAGCAATTGTGACTGTTGCAACACCATTTTTGTTGGTAGTTACTGTTTTGATTTTATTATTGCTGATGTAAAATGTCACGTTTTCAGCTGAAATGACTTTTCCATCTTTTCCTTTAACGGTGACGATGTACTTACCTGCATAATTGATTATGAAGCTTTTTTTAGCTGCACTGATTTGGATATTTCTCTGAAAGACGCTTACCTCATATTCCTGTGTGGTTGAGTTGTACTCGTCACCTTCATAGGACACCTGAACATCATATACTTCGCTTTCCAAATTAGGTATGCTCACAGTTGCCTGATTGCCTGTTAGGTTGACAGTATATATCTTTCCGTAGACGCTGACTGTGATTTTACCTTTTGTTATATTGTTAGGCATTCTGACCTTGACCTTGAGAGCTTCACCGTAGGTAATGTTTGCTATGTCAACTTGCATGTTCATGACCATAGTCACCATACCGTCATCTGAATAGATGTTGTTGGTCTCATTTCCTGCAATATTTTCGCTGAAAGTGATTTTGTTTATGTTGATATCGCCTGCAGCGTATATTGCACCTCCGGTTTCATTTGCAAAGTTTTTTGTAAATGTGGAGTTTATGATTTCACCGTCATACATTGCTATTGCCCCACCGCTGTCTGCGGTGTTGTTGATGAATGTTGAATTGATGAAAACGCTTTCAGTGTCAGAGTATACTGCACCGCCAATTCCTGCATGGTTGTTTTCGAATGTTGCATTGACAATGTTTGCATTCTCATCGACCATTATTGCTCCTCCATGCTCTTTGGCAGAATTTTTGCTGAATTTTGAGTTGGATAAAAACAAGTTATCGTTCAAGTCACTGTAGATTGCCCCGCCGCCATTTGCGCGGTTATTTGTGAAAAAGGAATCCTTTACGGTATTGTTGTCTGATGCTAAATAGAGTGCACCTGCCTTTTCATCAGCGTTATTGTCTGTAAAATTACATGAGTCAATCAGGTTTTCGTAAGAAATTGTATAAACTGCACCTCCATCAGTTGCAGTATTGTTTACAAAATTGTTCTTTGACGAAACAAAGTTCAGTCCGTCGGAATATACTGCACCGCCCATATAGTCAGCGGAATTGTTTTCAAATTTTGAGCTGTCCAGTTTCACATCTCTTCCTGAAATGTATGCCGCACCGCCGATTTCGGCAGTGTTATTCAAAAAGATACATTGGGCTATTGTACCTTCAAGTCCATACCAGTACAGTGCACCGCCGTTTTCTGCAGTGTTATTTATAAAAGTACAGTTTATCATAAAGCCATTTGTTCCTGTCCAGTCAACAGCACCGCCATAAACTGCGCTATTGTTGATGAAAGTACAATTTTCCATCTTACCGTTAGACCCTATCCATTCAACAAGGTTGTATGAATGAGTCATATGCCAATTTGCAAATACAATATTCTTTAAAACGACATTTTCGCTATGAATTCTAAGGAAAAAAGGTGTAACACTTGAATTTCCATCAATCCTATGGCCCTGTCCATCAAATATTATTCTTTTTGAAATTTCAATGCCATTGCATTCGGCATCCTGATTGATGAGGATGTCGTTTTTCAGTTTTACTGTTGAATTTTCATTTGCATTTTGAATTTCGTTCAAATCATCGATAGTTTCAATTTCTGAAACTTTGAGATAATCTTCTTCATTAATTGCAGTGATGTTTCCCGTGTCCACATCATCGCTTGCCGTTACTCCAGCAATAGCAATGAATAGGCACAAAAATATCAGCATGATTGTTATATGATTGTATTTCATCAAATTTTAACCTCATAAATTATTATTGTAATAATGTATAATTTTTATTGTATTTATTTTAGTTCAATTTTTCTGTTGAAACATGTTTCACAATATTTTAAAATAGATTTTTTTGGTACTTTCAGAGGTTTCTTTAAAATTCGATTGAAAAATAAGGCAGAAGAAAACTCTTAATTAGGGGGAGTAAATTGAGGTTGAAAGTTATATGGGCTTTAAAAAGAAAATCCCAATTAAGAGTTTGTGTTAAAAGTATTGTTTCATACTTTATTTAATATGTAGTACTTCATAGTATATAAAAGTTTAGGTATACCTAAATTAGGGACTGTCAACTGTTATGTTGTATTTTTTTGAAAATCTCTCAAACATTTTTT
>CAZQWN010000103.1:0-7103 GCA_964596915.1 uncultured Methanobrevibacter sp. | reverse complement strand
CCGCCGTCTCCGGGTCCAAAGCCTAGAAGGATTACCACTACCCTACGGGACTATATTTGTTGTACATATACAACAATATACTATATAATTCATGTAGTATTTAAAGCTATCGGTGATGTTATAACTTTTGATAAAATAAGCATTTGTCATGCCATATACAATTAAAGCAAATTCCAGAAACACTTTCCCTTGTATTGAAAACGGAATCAATTTTATCAAACAGTTCAATTGCATTGTATTCATTTTCGGTGTCAAATTTTTTCAACACTTCCTCATCCATATGTACAATGCTGTCGTTCTGCTTCTGATTTTCGCAAATGTTGCCTTTCAGGTTTGGACAAGCTTTGCAGATGTCATCGGGTGAGCTGGTAAGTGCTATTGTGGTATTTTCAGATTTTCTTTTCCTGTTGACTTCAGTCATATTTTCTGTGAACTCTTCACTGTAGCCATAACCCTGAAAACCTTTAAGGCACAATAAATGGTGTCCCCTTAAAACAAGTTTCATTCAAATCAAAAAAGTAAAAAAAGAAAGGTTTAAAACCTTTTTTAATCTTTTGGTAAAAATACTTTAGATACTCCTGCAGCACCTAATATTTTTACAATGTCTCCGAAGATAAATGGTACAAGACCCATCATCAATAGGTCAACAATACCAATGCTTGCGCCTTGAGTTAAATTAAACCATAATGCAAGACCTGCAAGTCCCGGAATATAAATCAATGCAAAATTTGCAATTCCAATGACAAGAGCCATTCTTGCAAAACTACGTGCTTTTGCATATTTTTCAGTAATGTATCCTATAAAGTAAGATGCAATAATAAATCCTATAAAGAATCCTCCGGTAGATCCGAGCAATATTTCAACTCCACCAGTCATTCCTCCAAACCAAGGAATAAATGCAACACCTAATACTACATATAATATTTGGCTTAAGCATCCATATTTTTTACCTAACAATAAACCAGAACATAATACTGCAAATGTTTGTGCAGTTATAGGAACTGGAGTCCATGGGAGTGGAATAATGATTTGTGCCATTAAACCAGTAAAACATGCCATCATCAGGGACATGAGTATTTTAGTTGCAGTACTTGCATCCTGAATTCTTTCAAAAACATTTTTACGAGTACTGTAATAATTTTCCATATTAATATTCATTTTATACCTCCAATTTCCGAATCTTAAATATTATATATTATTTATAGTATTTAGATTTATATAAAAATTTGGATAAAAATATGAAAATGAATATTCTAAAGTATTTCAAGTTATAATAAAAAATAATAAAAAAAGAAATGAGAAATTGATTCTCATTTAGTCAATTGTAATCAATTGAATATTATTTGGTTTTTTAACAATATTTACTGAATTAAATGCGACTAATCTTTTAATTCCTTTTTCAGTTGCAACATCAACTAATCTTTGGCTAATTACACCATCAAAAATAACTGTATCGGCGGTGTCCTCTATGTTTTTGATTTCTTCATAGATTTCTTCCACTTCAACCTCTTTGGTCATATTCAACGCTTCATCTAAAATAGCCCCGCTGCCTGTGCCTTCGAATTCTTTTAACATGTCTTTCATTAAGGTTACTTCATCGTCTTCGATTGCGGGTTCTTCTACACGTGGCTGATTACGTTGGTCATATCTTTGTTTTTTATTGCGTTTGTCATGCCTTTTTTCTTTTTTGGTGTTATTTTCATTGAAAAGATTGTTGGTTGCTAAAAATTGTGCTGTAGGAACTTTATTTCTAAGCGCTACTAAAGCTTCATCTTTTTCAAGGTCTTCCACTTCCTTGCCTTTTGGGGCACGAGTAATGTAGTCGACATCACCGATTTGAAGGAGTTCTTTTAAGATAAGTTCTCCGCCTCTGTCACCATCGACAAATGCAGTGGTGGTTCTTTTTTTACTTAATTCTCCAATGGATTGTGGAACGCTTACTCCTTCAACTGCTACGGTATTTTTGATTCCGTATTTGAGTAAGTTTAATACATCACTACGTCCTTCCACAACGATAATTGCGTCGGAAGTGTGAATGCTAGGACCTGCAGGTAAGCGGTCTTCACCATATTCAGATATTTCGTGAACGCGCATCGCTTCTCTTACTTCTTCAATCATTTTCATGCTGGCAGGACCGACACTTTCAACCATGTTTTTATAAATTTCTTTTGCACGGTTTACTACTTGTTCTCTTTTAACAGCCCTTACGTCTTCAACTTTCATTGTTTGAATTTCAGCTTCACAAGGTCCAACACGGTTAATGGTTTCAAGAGATGCTGCGAGGATGGCGGTTTCAACTCTATCTAAACTGGATGGAATTACGATTTCACCTTTTGCCCTTCCACTGTTTGAGTGAATGTTGACTTGAATTCTTCCGATCCTTCCAGTACGTTGAAGCTCTCTTAAATCTAAATCGTTACTGAGTAAACCTTCAGTTTGTCCGAACACTGCGCCAACAACATCGGGTTTTTCAACAATTCCATTAGCTGTAATTTGAGCATGAATTAAATATTTTGTTGTTGTTAATTCTTCACCTTTTCCCATTTTTAAGCCTCCTAAGCTTATTAATCGGGATAATTTATGTGTATCTAAAAATTAAATTATTTTTAGGTAAATAAATGTGCATAAATTATACGATAAATTTATTATTTAGGTCCAAGACCTTCTATACACTAAAAAAGAGTTAATACATATGTAAGAGAGTGTTTCTATTAAGGGTTTACTGATATAATACTGTCTAATTATGTTATTTATAATTTTAAGTTTTTAAATTCTTTATATTTCCTTAATAATAGCTTTTCTCCTGTCTTTTGATTAATTAATAATAATTATAATAATGAATAATGTAATAAACTCTAAATGAGCATATAATAATGTTAAGTATATTTAATACTACAATAGATATTTTGGTTAAACTAATATATAAAACTGTTTAATGATGATGAAAGTATTATTAATCATAGGCTACAAAAGATACATTAAGTAAAATTGGTGATGAGATAACATGTCAATAAGTCCAAAAGATGTTTTGAATAAGAATAAAAATTTAAATAAACGTATCGATGTGGATAAGATTAATTTGGAAAATGTGACTATTGATGATTTAAGATTTAATGGTAAAAATTATGAGGAATACATTAATTTACAGTCCCTGCTTGAAAATGTTTCATCATGTCAGGTTTCAGATGCTTATAATGAATTGTCTAAAAGATCAGGAAGTATTCAGTCAATCAAACCTGTCAACAATCAGAAGGTTTGGGGAAGAATTTTCACTGCCGAAACAGAATGCGATGACTGGGGAACATCTGCATTGGCAATTGATGCTGCAGAAGAGGGA
The DNA here is from genome assembly GCA_964596915.1 of uncultured Methanobrevibacter sp. Classification (GTDB taxonomy): domain Archaea; phylum Methanobacteriota; class Methanobacteria; order Methanobacteriales; family Methanobacteriaceae; genus Methanocatella. The sequence continues at coordinate 3,766 of CAZQWN010000103.1, read as the reverse complement.
GATGTGTTGTTTTTTAAAGTTAATGGTGAAGACAAATCTGTTTGGGGCGAACTTGCTTCAACATGTGCAAGGGACAACGGCATAAAGGCAACTGTACTTTACGGTTCAGCCCGTGATCTTGATGCGCTTTTATATATGGACTATCCTATATTTGCAAGCAATTTCTGCCCAAATGCAGGTTCGGCTTTGGGATTGGGAACTTTGAACGAGCCTATTGATGTTGAAGGCACCAAAATTAATCCAGGTGACTTTTTCTTGGGTGATGAATCAGGCATTGTCATAGTTCCTCAGGAGTTATTTTCCAAAGTAATGGTTCAGTCATTGGGTGTGAAAATCAAAGAGTCCGGAATTATCAGAGATATTGCAGGCGGCAAAACATTGGCTGAAATTGCCGGATTAAAATAGAAAAACATTTAAATAGAAATGATAGTTTATATATAAATATATCGATAGATTTATATATAACCTATTTCTAATTATATAAATGATACAGATTTGATTTTAAGTTTGATTTTATGAAATTTTTAGGAAACAGTTTGCATGTGGCAAACTCTGGAAAATTGATAGCCCGATCGGATAAGACACCCTCACCAGGCGCATTTGTTTATGACAGCAAAAAGAATAAAATAGGTAAGATCGGCTATGTATTCGGGCCAACAAAAAGGCCTTATATTTCTATTCGTTTGTTTAAATCAGCCGATATAAATGAACTTGCAAAAAATAGCGGTGAAAAACTGTTTGTATCGAAACCGAATTCCAAAAAGTCTAGAAAAAGGAGGATGAAACCACGACACAAAAAGTAGAAGAAATGCCAAGAAGAGGACGCAGAAGATCAAGACAACAAGATGCACAAGATGATGGCTACAACCAAGACAAACAAACTGTATGTCCTGAATGTGGTTCTACTGAATTAATCGGTGACTATGAAAGAGCAGAAGTAGTATGTGCTCGTTGCGGATTGGTCATTGATGAAAATCTTGTTGATATGGGTCCTGAATGGAGGGCATTTGACCATGAACAGAGAGACAAACGTACAAGAGTAGGAGCTCCAATTACTTACACCATTCACGATAAAGGTTTAAGTACCATGATAGACTGGAGAAACAAGGATATCTACGGTCGTGATATTCCTGCAAGGAACAGAGCACAATGGTACAGATTAAGAAAATGGCAAAGAAAAATCAGAATTTCCGGTGCAACAGAAAGGAACCTCGCATTCGCATTAAGTGAACTTGACCGTGACTCATCAAGACTTGGTCTTCCAAGAAGCGTAAGGGAAGCAGCATCTGTTGTGTACAGAAGTGCTGTGGAAAATAAGCTTATCCGTGGAAGAAGTATTGAGGGAGTAGTGGCTGCTTCATTATATGCAGCATGCAGACGCTGTAACGTACCCCGTACATTGGATGAAATTGCTGAAGTATCCAGAGTTACCAAAAAAGAAGTGGGACGTACTTATAGGTTCCTCACCCGTGAGTTAAACATCAAGTTACCTCCAACTTCTCCGGTTGATTATGTTCCAAGATTTGCTTCAGAACTTGGATTATCCGGTGAAGCACAATCAAAAGCTATTGAAATTATTGAAAAGGCAATGGAAAAAGGATTGACTTCAGGAAGAGGTCCTACCGGTGTGGCAGCTGCCGCATTATACATTGCATCCGTTTTACTTGGTGAGAGAAAAACACAAAGGGATGTAGCTGATATTGCGGGCGTTACTGAAGTAACCATCCGTAACAGATACAAAGAATTAACAGAACAATTGGAAATGGGTGTAACTTTATAGTTTCACGTTATTTGGATTAATTGAAGTATTAAAAATACTTTATTAATCATTCTTTTTTTTTATTTGGTGTATTTTTCAATTCTATAAATCAGTTCACGCACAATTCCGTCATTATCACTAGGTTTTACATGTGCAAGTCTTTCCTGATATTTTGGAAGTCTTTTTAAAAATTTACTTACCCTTTGTGCGCTCATTACCTCATGGTATTCTCCGTATCCTAATTTTTGAACGTAAAATCCGTTCAGGGTCTGCTCGAAGTTTCCGATAGCCGGGACTGAATAAATTGGCTTTTTAAGATGAATCGCTTCTGAGATGAATGTGAATCCTCCATTGCAGATTACCGCCTTTGAACAGGCAAGATCATCATAAAATTCATCTTCATTAAACTCCTTATATGTTAGATTGCCGTCAATTTCATTTCTGTTGAATCCATAAACAATAAATTCTTCACTCTTAAGTGCTTTCAGTCTTTTGACCAGCTTTTCACTTTCACGGCTTGTCTGATAGACAATTATATGATTTCCTTCCTTCGGTTTTAATTTTAAAATATCTTCACGTATGATTGGAGGATATATCACTGCATTTTTTCGGGGCTTGATTTTAGGATAAAAAAAGCTGGTCAGAATATGAAATTTTGGCTTTACAACATAAGTTTTTATAACTCCAACTGCCTTTAGCATTTCTCCTAAATGATGTTTGGGATAGTCAATTTTAGCCTGAGTAATTATGTGCATGTTGTCAAGGCTGATTAACGGAATGCTTCTTATTTTTGAAACCATTGTAGCATATATTTCAAAATCTGTTATGATAACGTCTGGCTTTAGCTGCGCTGCCTTTTTGTATAAGTTTTCATAACCGATTTTCATGTTGGTCGGATTCTTCTTTAAAGCATCGGACAGGGTTTTCAGGTTGTTTACCTTATTGTTGATGTAAACTGTATTGAAACCTCCGATTTCATAAACATTGTCAAATTTTGAACTTAAATACTTGTAAGCCCTCTCGCTCGAAAAGATATATACATCGTATTTGTCCTTGATTTTATCCACAATGACTCCGGTTCTTATTGCATGACCCATTCCTTCACCGCAAACACAATAAAATACTACTTTTTTATCTCGTTTTCGGTGTCTGGATTTAATCTGTTTTTGAGCGTTATTTAATTTCTGACGGGTTTGCTCATAGCTGTCTTTCATTTCATTAATTCTCTCAGCACTCCTTTCAAGTCCGGACAGTCTGGTTCTGGTTATCTTTTCTTTTCCATGGTCGAAATTGTAATTAAGTTCGCTTGCATCGGTTCTTTTTCCCAGAAAATCATTAACAGTACTTATCCCATACTGTTGAATCAGTGTTTCAATACCTTCTTCTTCAAGTCTTCTTGTTGAAACTCCGATTTTTGCATTTCTAAGCACTCTGAATGGTTCTTTTTTAGCCAACCTTTCAATATAATCGGTATCTTCACCAAAATTAAGTGTCTCGTCAAATCCGCCGCATTCATCATGCAATGATTTTTTGGCAATTATTCCGTAACATCCTGCCCCGTGAGGCTTGATGTTTTCAACACTGATCATGAAATAGTTTGCAAAATCATGAAACAGCTTGTCTTCAACCTTGTTTGAGAGGGGAAGCATTTGTGTAATTGCAATTCCAAGACGTTCCATTTTAAATTCATAAAGCACATCTCTCAGGTAATCTTCAGTAAGCTGCAAATCGGAATCAAGAAAGAGTAAAATCTCACCTTTTGCAACGCCGGCACCATTGTTTCTGCCTACTGCGGGAAGGCCTCCGTCAACTACAATGCAGCCGTATTCTTCTGCAATTTGGCGGGTTTTATCATCTGAATGGGCATCGGCCACAATTATTTCATAATCATCGAAATCCTGCTTTTTGATGCTGTCCAATAAAACCGGAAGGTATTCCTCTTCATTGTAGGTAGGTATGATAATGCTGAAAATCATATGATTAAATATATTTTTAAAATTAATAAAT
>CAZQWN010000102.1:0-7335 GCA_964596915.1 uncultured Methanobrevibacter sp. | reverse complement strand
AAAACTTAAATATGTTAATCCATATAATAAGTTCATGATTGAAGATAAAAAATTACGGCTAATAGACATGGTTTCAGCATTTTGTGATGAAAACCTCAACGAAGAATTCCGGCATCTGTCAGTTAAGCTTGTTGAGAAAATGTCAAGAAAACACACTGTACCATTTAAAAGGGGAAAACTTGAAAACTGGGCAAGTGGAATAATATATGCCCTTGCACAAATTAATTTTCTTTTTGACACCTCATCAGAGCCTCACACATCCCCGGATGAGATATGCGATTATTTCAACACCAAAAAATCCACCACATCAAACAAGGCGCGTGACATTAGAAAAATGTTTGATTTGGGTCATTTTAATGAGGAATTTTCAACAATTGAGATTTTAGCCAACCGTCCGGTATATCTGAAAGATGAAAACGGTTTTATCATACCTGAGGAGTTTCTCATAAACAACTCCAAACTGGAAGGGATTATGGACAGGATAAATGAATATGGTGATAAGGAAATACCTGATGATTTGAACAGGGAATTTCTCACGGAGCTTGTAAACTCAAATCTTTACTGCGCACCATTTTTTGAAAAGATAGCATTTATTGAAACCTATTGCGGAAACAGGTTCTTTGCGTTTTTCACATCACGAAGTGAGTTTTCAAAAACATTTTCCGACATTCCAGATCCAGTTCCATACAGCTTTTACGATTTCTGCGAAATAGTTTATGAAAGCGGCGGGCAGATGGATTTTGAAGGTGTTAAGCTCAATCCTGACTCACAGGATTTGTATATTTCATGTGAATTGATGATGGCGCTTTATGAAGTGTTTGACTAGGGCTATTTGGTGATTTGAATTTTTTGGGTATCACTTGTTCAAATCACATATTAAAATCCAATCGTCACCGTCTTCAGGCCGGTATGGGAAAAAGTGCACTTCATCTCCCGCATCAACTCCGAGGTCCTGATATGGTGAATTCATGAGATTTCCAACAATTATCTGGTCTTCTGTAAGGCCTTCACATCTAACCCACATTTTCTCCATCTGGCAGTCCTCTTTGACAAATATGACTTCATAGTCATCGGGAAAGGCTTCATGGCGGCAGTCGTCAAGAATGTCCACATACCTTAACATTTCAACCTTTTCGTTAACTTTGTAACTGTCGGTTATCTCTGCAAATTCGCTATAATGCTCCAAATCGAAGTCTTCATTGACGTTAAGGTTTTCAAGATATTCAAATTCACTGTTGGCTACACTGTCCATTCGGGTATTGCTTAAGCTGTCAAAGCTTTCCCTTTTAAAAATTTCAACAGTGTCCTTTTCAAGGTGTGCTGTTGAGAGAATCAGCAGGGATATTCCTGCGGTGTGGTCAATGTACACTTTTGCAAATATTGCGTTTACTCTCACGTCAACTTCAACGGAGCTTATTTTTTCACTCAGTTCATCTGAGCTAAGTCCTTCTTCCCATACGTTGGTAAACTCTAATGTTTTAGCAATTCTTTTTGCAAATTCATCATCTTTTATAATCACATATGACTGGTAGAGTTTTCTGAAATCCTCGTCCTTGAATAACATGTCGGTCACCTCATTTGTATAGTAATTGTTATTAATGTGTTATTATAAATATGTTATTGCTTATGACATTATTACACAATATGGGGGATAAAAAAATGGATGATAAATATTTAGATGTGTTAAAGCAAAATACCGCTGACAACTCAAAACTTGAAGAAATACTTAAAAGGGAAATAACACCCGAAATGCAGAGGGAACTTTTTGAAGTCTTAAGACAATCACAGCTATACCTGCCCGTTAAGTTTTCAGACAACATGTTTGAAGGAATTGAAGATGCAGAGGAAGGGGATGTGTTTGAAACAACCGGAAAGGAAGGCTTTGACATTAATTACTTGACTGATAATGAGAAAAACCGTCTGGTGCCACTGTTTACAAGCTCTGAGGTAATGGCGAAAACAGGTCTTGAATCATCAGCGATGGTGATGTATGTTGAAGATCTGGCCGACATGCTAAAAGAGTCCGACCGCTACTCTGCAGTAGTGATAAATCCGCTTACAGATGAGGAAATCATCCTGCCGTGGGATGCGTTCATCGGCATTTTTGCAAGGCCCACAGAAGAGGAAAAGACATTCATGAATTCCCTGAATGCCATACTGGACGTTCTCAGGGAAAAATATGTTGAGCTTGAAGATGACTATGCATTCTTTGTAAGGGAAGAGAAGCCCTTCATGAAAGATGAAGCGGTTGACGGCGTGTTTGTTCCAAAGCTTCCGTTCAACATAAGCTCAAGAAGGGAATATAAAAGTGAATTGAAATACCTGAATATTTTGTTGCTTCCGAAATCAACAAAAATCGTTCCTGTCGGAAATATGGATGATGAAGATGCATGGGATACAATCATAGCTCCCGAAAGTGAATTTGAACAGGTTGAAGAAATGGATGAGTTTACAACACTCTGGTTATGCCGGGCACAGCCATTTTATGAAGAATAGTATGTATTAGTTTTAATTTTTTTAATTGGTGGTATGATGGAAATTTTAGATATTAATGAACATTTTAGAGAATTATATAAAAATGAGGAATTTGAACAAGTTATTGAAGAAATTTCTAAGATAATATATTCTCATCCGGATTATCTTGCTGGAAATTATCTTTCTTTTGGAAATCGTTTTGAGAAGGAGATATATAAAAAATATTTCAATTTAGATGAAACACTAATTTTTGACAAATTCAATTTAAGCGAATTATTTCATGTTTATGCACTTTCGTTTTTAAGTACAAACAAAGTTAATGAAGCAAAAATGTATTTGAAAATAGCAAATAAAATAAATCCAGTATCCTCTCCAGTTTTAATCCATTTATGTTATATTTATTTCATTGAAAGAGATTTTAACAGGGTTAAGGAAATATCTAATAAAATCCTTAAATTTAATTATTATCCTGATATATTATTTCAAAATTATTTTTACTTGTTACAATCTGAATTTGATAGAACTGCATACAAATACTCGATGATTTTTGAATCTGAAATTGATTTTAATTCATCAGAGTATGTTGAAAGTTTGGAAAAGACCTTGATATACCTTAATCAATGGGGTATTCAAATTGGTTATAATTGCGAAATCATGGACATTTCAAAAGATCTTTATGATGAAGCGGTCTTAAATGAGTCTGATGATTTGGATTTTCTTAATAATCTTTATAGGCATATATATGGACATAACAGTTTTCTTAAGGGTTTGGCTTTGGATGTTAATCTGGACAATATAATTGAAGAAGTTCGCATTTTAATTGCCAATAATGAAATTGAGAAAGCCATTTCAATAATCCAAGGCTTTTTGGAAAATGATGATTTGGATTTCAACCTAAACTATAAAATTTTCAAAAACGAAGTTGAACGTGAATTCTACTATGACAGTTCCGATTTTGACTTAAACTTCATCTTACTTACAAAACACAAAAACTATTATACTTTACATTACCTTTATGGATTTTGCCTTGAAAAGCAAGAAAAATATGAAGATGCGCTAAGGCAATACCAAAAGGCACTGGAATATAATCCGTATTGCATCATTGTTCACACAGCTTTAATAAAACTAAAATTAAATCATAAAATTCCAATCAAAATTGCTGAATTGAATTATTTATCGAATATATGTTACAATAAAAAGGATTTGTTCAATGTATACCTTTTATTCAAGAGATATCTTGAGATAAAGGGAAGGCGAGAGGATGGTGATTTAATTGATCTATTCGTTTCTTCTCTAAAGACAAATGATTTTGTACATATAAATTTAAATGCTGTTAAACTTTTAAAAGAGAATAATTTTACAATAGGTTTTAATCTGAAGGTCATATCCTCTTTGGAGGATATTGTCAAATATTACAGTGAAAATGAAATAGAAAATCTTGAATTATATCAAAAATATTTAGAGGAATGCATAGAATTCAACGATAAGTTGTCAGTTTTTGAAAATATTGATTTGAATCCCACAAAATCAGCAGGTCTAATCAGTGAGTTAAGTGAAGATGAACTTGTCGGCTCATTTATTCTGATTGAAGATAAATTCACTCAAAAATATTGTTCTAACATGAATAGTTTCAAGGGAGATTTTGATGCTAATGAGTTTGATTTAAGCGATTCATTTGTATGTTATTGTTACAGACAGGTCACAGGACAAATTGTATTTTTAGCATTATCCGTTTCCAGCATGGGTGATGATTTAACTATTTATACACGACCATACTTTTACATTGATGCCATAATTAAAAAAGAACTGCTGGATAATGTCAATGCCACAATCTTGGATGATTTAACCCAATTCAACCATTATATTGACACTGAAGACAGGTATCCAACTTGGATAAGGAGAAACCTTAGTGGAGATAAGGAAATTGACCGAAAATTTCTGCTCAATGAACTTAAGAATGTTGATGATGATATATTTGACATAAAAAAAGATGCAATTGGCAGGGAACTTAAAAATATTGTTAACCCAAAAGAGTTGGCCAAAAAAGAAATTCCGTGTGATGAGTGCATTTGCAAGGTCAATGACTTGTTTGATGAAGGAGATTACAAGCATGCATTGGTTGATATTGATGAATTTTTAGATAAATTTCCACCATTTTACTTTTCTGAATACATGTTAAAATATGTCTATTTTGATGAATTTGAAAGAGAAATTTATTTAAGGTATTTTGAACCTTCTGAAAGGCTAATAAATTTACATCCTTCCCAAAACTATTGTGAAATATATAACTTAAAAGCTAAGGCATTATATAATCTGGGAAAATATGATGATGCCATTGATAGTGCTGTTGAATGCCTTAAATTAAATCCGATAAATGTTGAGGCAAACATTATTCTTTCAGATGCATTTGTTAAGAAAGGGAATTTAGCCCACTCCAAAAATCTCTTAAAAGAAGCTTTACAGTTCAGCAGAAGTTTAAAAACTCATGTGCATATTTATGAAAAGTTGATAGAGGTCTGTGAATTGTTGAATGAAAATGAATTGGCACAGGATTTAACATCTTTAGTTGAAATGTTTAACCAATCAGCCTATGATGATGAAACTATATTTAAAATTAAAAACAGCATAATAGATGATTGGATTTATTTCGGATTCAATTGGGATATGATTGAGGCAGATGAAGAATTGGTGAAAATAAATGAAAAGCTATACAATGGAACACCAATTGATAATATCCTGCAGCAAACAAAACCTTTAATTCTTAATGACTTAAGAATTGCATATGAAGAATTATCTGATTTCATATCCAAAAACAGTTTCATCGGTGAATATGAAATTCCTTACAAAAGGTTTGAAGCATCATTAATGTATGGTGATGAAACAGATGGGAATGTATTTTATAATTTTGAAAATGACTTGGACTATGCGATATTTAAAAGGCTTAACCCAGAAATTAATGATTTTAAACTGATACCTTCAAAGTTCAAGGTTTGTGATCTTTTGAACACATATGCAAGAGCATTAAAAATTTATTTCGCCGGAAAAAGTGATGAAATTCTAAAAGAATCTTTAAAACTCAATCCAATAAATTCAAAAACATTATTGACATGTATTGATGTTTATCTTAGAAAGGATTGGTTAGATGAAGCAAAAGAAGCTTTTGACAAGCTATTTGAACTATGTTATGATAAAAAAATACTGATTGGAGCATATGAAAATTTAAGTTTATATTATATGTCCCAAGGATTAAAAGATACCTCAAAGGTCATCGAAGAGTTTGCAGAATCATTAAAATCAAACTCATTTGAAAACAGGGAATATATTGATGTTTTCAAAAAACACAATATCCCTTTAGGTTTCAATCCAAAACTAATGGAAATTGTTAAACATGATGATGAAAACGTGTTTAGACAAATGGACGAGTTCAATAAAAGGGTAATGTAAACTTTTTAATCGAAAAGGTGGTGAAGATGTCGTTTGAAGATATATACTCATGCAATAACTGTGATTTTGAAATAGCTCAGGAAACCGAATTGTTTTTCTATAATTCTGATTCAAAAGAGACTATAGATTATGTTCTTATCATGTCAACTGCAGGCATGGGAGAAGGTCATGAAACTAAAGGCCATGTATACAGGTCATACTGCAAATGCTGCGATAAATTTGTAAAAGTTTATGTAATATATGATGGCGGTGGAGGAGATATGGCTCAGCAGGTTTATCGGGGCATCAAAAATAATGTTGGAAAATATGAAGATAAGATTAAACAACTAAAAGAGATTAAAAAAAGAGAAAAGTATTCTCTTGAAAAGATTGATGGATTTTATTTGATTAACTTTTATGAGCTTGATTCATGTGGATTCATGAAACCTATCGATTCACAACATGGTGAAGATGCAGTGGTGGAAAACGCTATAAATGAGTTTCATAAAATCATTGATTCTCAAATTGATTCAGTTAAGAATTTTTATCAAAAAGAAAGCAAATTAATTAATATTGTTGTAGATGATTCAGAAGGAAGTAGTGGTGATTTTGTAAACTGCCCTGAATGTGGAAATAAAATAGATAAATATGTTAATGAGGACACTCCCTGTCCTAAATGCGGTGGCAAATTAACGTGCACGGATACAATTATATGGGATTGAAAGTTTTAAACTAAGATTCATAACTTCATGTGAATTTGAAGTTTAATTGAGATAATTAAGTTCATTAAGCAATTTATATATTTGTAGTGTATAAAATTATGTATATACAATAAGGCAGTGTTAATATGGTAAATATGTGGATGGTTTGTGCTGTGAAAATGCATTTTTAATAGATGATTTTAAAGATTTAAATTTCAATTTATAAATAAGCCGATTAATGGTTTAATTATGCTGGGAGGTTTAAAATGGCAAAGTATTGTTCTAAATGCGGTGAAGAATTAGGAGAAGATAATGTTTATTGTGATAATTGCGGAACAAAAGTTGATGAAAAAACATTCAATACCCATTCATCAGCTTTTGAAAATATTAATGAGTCCTTCAATAGGGTCGATGAATCCATAAACAGATTTTCAAATGAATTTTCAGAGTCTGTTTCTGATTTGTTTGATGCCTATAAAATCAATACCATGGATGATGAAGTGGTGATAAGGCATTCCAAAATACATCCGGGCTGTTTATATCTGCCGTTGTTTTTTGTCGGAGTAACATTTGTGCTTATGATTATAACATTTTTAATGGCATCTCCGTTATTCATTTTAGCAATAATCTGGCTGATAATCAGATTCATATCATATAACAGCAATGATTTGATTTTAACCAATAAAAGGGTATTCGGTAAAACCGGTTTAATATCCACTACTCAAATGCAAAGCCC
>CAZQWN010000101.1:0-7440 GCA_964596915.1 uncultured Methanobrevibacter sp. | reverse complement strand
TTTATTTCGGAGGAATAATAATGGTTCGTGCTTATACAAGAAGAGATTATATTAGAAAAACCCCAAATTCAAGAATTGTACAATATGATATGGGTAATTTAAAAGATGAATTTCCTGTTTCTGTAAGTTTAGCTGTAAAAAAACCGGCACAAATTAGACACAACTCTTTAGAAGCTGCAAGGATCGCTTCTAACAGATTAATGCAAAGAGCTGCAGGTAGAATGGGTTACCACTTAAAATTAAGAGTATATCCTCACCAAATTGTAAGAGAAAACCCAATGGCAACCGGTGCAGGTGCGGATAGGGTACAAAGTGGTATGAGAAATGCATTTGGTAAACCGATTAGTGTTGAAGCAATCGTTAAAAAAGATCAAAGAATCATCACTATTGATTGCCAAGAAAAAAACTTTGAACAAGCTAAAGTTGCATTAAAAAGAGCCGGTATGAAATTACCAGTTCCTTGTAAAATAGTTGTTGACAAAGGTGCAGAATTAATTAAATAATTTTAATTAATTTTTTTTTTACTCTTTTTTTTAAATTTATTTACTTTCACTAATTTCTAATTTTTATAATTAAATATTTAAACATTAAAATTTATAGTAATATACATATTATTGGTGATGTTTTTATCCAATATATGTTTATACCAAGAGGTTTTATTTTATGTATGTTGTAAAATTTGAGGATTTAAGTAAATCCGATATCGGGATTGCAGGTGGAAAAGGCGCTAATTTGGGAGAATTAACTCAAGCGGGCATTCCAGTACCGCCTGGATTTGTTGTAACTGCACAAGCATATGAAAAGTTCATGGATGAGGCTGGAATTAATGATAGTGTCATGAATATTCTTGATAAAATTGATATTAATGATACTAAAGCCCTTCAGGCAGCTGCTGAAGAAATAAAAAAGATTATTATTGAAGCTCCTATTCCAGAAGATCTGGTCTTGTTTATTAGAGAGTTTTATAATGAACTTTGTCAAAGAGTTGGCGAAGATGATACTGATGTGGCTATCAGGTCATCTGCAACTGCAGAAGATTTGCCTGAAGCTTCTTTTGCTGGTCAGCAAGATACTTTCTTGCATGTTTCCGGTGATGATGAAGTGATTGAATATATCAGAAAATGTTGGGCATCTTTATTTGAAGCAAGAGCTATTTTTTACAGGGAAGAAAATAACTTTGAACATTCTAAAGTTTACATTGCAGTTGTTGTTCAAAAAATGGCTATTGCTGACAAAGCTGGTGTAATGTTTACTGTAAATCCATCCACTGGCGAGGAAATTGCTTTAATTGAAGGATCATGGGGTCTTGGTGAAGCAGTTGTATCTGGAGATGTAACTCCTGATAATTATCAGGTTGATAAAAAAGATAATGAAATTATCAATGTAACCATTAGTGATAAAAAAGTAATGTACACTAATGATGAGAACGGAACAAGTGTTAAAGTTGAGGTTCCTGAAGAGAAAAGAAAAGAAAGGGTATTGTCTGATGAAGAACTCATTGAATTGACCGAAATGGGTAAAAGAGTTCAAGCTCATTATGGTGAACCGATGGACACTGAATGGGCATTTGAAAGAGATAATTTATTCTTATTGCAGGCAAGGCCAATCACTACTTTGGGCGATACTGTTGAAGAAGAGTCAGATGTTGTTGGCGAAACAGGTGATGTTCTTGTAAGGGGTCTTGGTGCAAGTCCGGGTATGGCAACTGGTAATGTTAAAATAGTTTTAGACATTGATGAATTGGATAAAATCAAAGACGGGGATATTATGGTTACTACCATGACCACTCCCGATATGGTTCCGGCCATGAGAAGAGCAAGCGGAATTGTCACTGATGAAGGTGGTGTAACTTGCCATGCATCCATTATTTCCCGTGAACTTGGAATTCCATGTGTAGTCGGTACTGGTGATGCTACCTCCACTTTAAAAGAAAATGCCGGTGTTACCTTAGATGGTAAAAAAGGATTAGTATTTGATGGAATTTCCGATGCTGAAGAGGAAGCTCCAGCAGTAGCAAATGTTGAAGCAGCTCCAATAATTACCGTAACTGAAGTAAAAGCTAATGTAAGTATGCCTGAAGCGGCTGAAAGGGCGGCTGCAACCGGTGCTGATGGTGTTGGACTTTTAAGAACTGAACATTTAATGTTGACATCAGGTATTCACCCAGGTAAATTCATCGCTGATGGAAAAGAGGATGAGTTAATTGACACCATTGCTGACAATGTTCAAATTGTAGCTGATGCATTCTATCCAAAACCAGTATGGTACAGGACATTGGACGCACCAACAGATGAATTTATTACTTTAGAAGGTGGAGAAAACGAACCTAGAGAACACAACCCAATGCTTGGTTGGAGAGGTATCAGAAGAGAATTAGACCAACCTGAAATCCTCAAATGTGAGTTCAAAGCTATTAAAAAGTTACATGAAAAAGGTTACACTAACATTGGAATCATGATTCCATTGTCACAAAATCCTGAAGAACTCAAACAAGCTAAAGCACTCTGTTCTGAAGTTGGTTTAGAACCTCATAAAGATGTGGACTTTGGAATGATGGTTGAAATTCCAGCAGCTGCAATAATGATTGATGAGTATATCAAAGTCGGAATAGACTTTGTAAGTTTAGGAACCAACGATTTAACTCAATATACTCTTGCAGTTGACAGAAACAATGAATTTGTAGCAAAACACTATTCAGAAGAACACCCTGCAGTAATGAAACTAATTGAAAGAACAATTAGAAAATGTGCTGAAGCTGGTGTAACCTGTAGTATTTGCGGTCAGGCAGGAAGTGTACCTCACATAGTCGAAAAACTTGTAGGATTTGGAATTACTAGTGTATCTTCAAATGCTGACGCTATTGCTGATGTGAGAAAAACTGTCGCCAGAGCCGAACAAAAAATTATTCTTGACGCTGCTCGTAAACGTTTAGAATAATCTTTTTATTTCTTTTTTTTTTATTTTATTTTTATATTAATATAGTCAATCAGGGTATTTTATGCAAGAAAAACCAGTGGATAAGAAAGATATTTTAAAAAAATTGGACGAAATTCATAAATGGGATAATGAGTATGCAGAAGGTAGAATTTTGGGGTCAATGTGTACTGAAGCCCATCCTTTTGCAAAAGAAGTTTATTGTAAATTTTTGGATACTAATTTAGGCGATCCAGGTCTTTTTAAAGGAACAAAATTCCTAGAAAGTGAAGTCGTTAAATCTATTGGTGAGTTATTGTCTTTAGATAATGCTTATGGAAATATTGTTACTGGCGGAACTGAAGCTAATATTATGGCTATTCGTGCAGCCAGAAATCATGCTAGAAAATATAAAGGAATTGTTGATGGGGAAATAATCATTCCTGAATCTGCTCATTTTTCATTTAAAAAAGCTGCTGACATGTTAAATTTGAAAATTGTTGAAGTTAAATTGGATGAAAATTATAAAATTGATGTTGAATCATTAAAGGGGATTATTTCTGATAAAACTGTGGCTATTGTGGCTATTGCTGGAACTACTGAATTGGGACTGATTGATCCTATTGAAGACATTTCGAAAATTGCTCATGAAAATAATATTTATTTTCATGTTGATGCGGCATTTGGAGGTTTTTCAATTCCATTTTTAAAAGAAATGGGTTATGATTTGCCTGTTTTTGATTTTTCTCTACCTGGAGTTTGTTCAATAACTGTTGATCCTCATAAGATGGGACTTGCACCTATTCCTGCAGGGGGGATTATATTTAGAAAAGAAGAATATCTTGATGTAATGGCTGTAGATTCCCCATATTTGACTGTTAAAACTCAATCTACTATTGTAGGAACACGAATGGGCGCCTCATCTGCTGCCACTTATGCTATCATGAAATATTTTGGAAGGGAAGGTTATTGCAAACTTGCCGGAAATTTAATGGATAACACTAAATTCTTAAAAGAAGGACTTGAAAAAATAGGATATGGCATTGTTTGTGAGCCGGAATTAAATATTGTAGCATTTAACCATCCTAATATGGATACTAATGTTCTTGCAGAAAAATTAGAAAAATTAAATTGGAAAGTTTCTGTAGCTAAATGCCCTGTTGCAATTAGGATAGTTTTAATGAATCATATTAAAAAAAGTCATTTAAAAGAGTTGTTAGAAGATTTAAAAGAAATATTCTAACTTTTAATCTTCTTTAATATCTTCAACATACATTAAAGGGTAATTTAACTCTTCAATAAATTCAATTCTTATTATTGCTTTTGCATTTTCTACTTTGGTATAGATTTTAACATCGAGCATGTCTCCAGTAAGGGAAGTGTATTCAAATTCAGTCATTGACTCTTCTAATTTGTCGAATCGTATGTTGACTTTGACATCTTCAATAGCGGGCTGCAATTTTAAAGATTCTTCCATACTTGTCTCTAAGCTATTTTTTGTATTTTTGTTGACTGGAGTTCCAACAAATTGGTGGAATAATGCTCCCATACTAATTGCTCCTTCAAATATGGCTCTTTCCCGTGTTGTTATGTTGGAGAAGTATTCTTTATTTACATCCATCATATCCCTCCATTTAAAAAGATTATTTTGTCATATATTAATTCGGATGGAATTGGATTAATGCAACAATAAATTAAAATTGCTGAAATAATTAATACTATTGCTAAAATATAAACTCTTTGGTCTTTTGGATAGAAATAACTGAATATCAATCCAATTACTAAGAATATTGCTGTTATTATTAAAGCATTGGATTCTTGAGGATTATCAGTAATGATTTCATTATTTATTGGGTTGGTTGCATTCAATTCTCCTTGTATAATCAGTCTGTTTTCAGTGGATCCAATAGGGTCGCAGGTAATTAAATATAAATAGTTCCCGCCCTCTACTGCATTGAGTTGATAGCTTGCAGGTACAATTGTAGTGTTAATGACGTTGTAAGTTAATTCTCCAATTCCCGGCCATTCTAGGAGTAACTGATCTCCAATTGATAATTCATTAAGTCTTAGGAAAGGTGAGCCTTGCAGTGTTCTATGTCCAAATAATAAAACGTCACCTTTTGTTGGAGTATAGGAGGTTGGCTCATGTAATACTCCTTGAGATAATGATACATTGTTAATTTTTTCATTAACTCCAATTGAAGATATTACAATTGTGGGAGAGTCTATATTTCTCTCCACAATTATTTTTGAGGAATAATAGTTAACTTCTCCCATTGCATATAATCCTATTATGAGCAAACATATCATGACGATTATAGTTGTAATAGTTGGTTTATTCATAATATCACTTTTGTTATTATACAATAAATAATTTTTTCAATTATTATATGTTGAATATATTTCATTATACATCCAGTTTGGAGCATGTGATGTTGGGATAGTTAATACAATGTTTTCCATATTGTTTATCACAAAATTTACTTTATCTTGTGGTGTTTCAATTAAAAGCATATACTGGGCATCCAAATCGCCTAAATTGATTTGGCGCTCGTAACTGGATAATTTAATTCCATAATCCTTAAGCATTTCAATTGTTTCTTCTTCATCATATCCCCTGATTATGGACCCTTTTAAAATCTCCAGCACATTTGATGAAAAACTTTTTGTGTTTTCTTTCGGATATGTCTCATTTCCATTAACATGGACTGTAGACTTTGAATATTCCGAATCGATTTCTCCATTTTCCTCATATCTCATTATGGACAGTACTGTGCATCCACTTATTTCAGGACTTGTGTTGTTGTCAATGTTTTCATCAGTGTAATTTGAATTAAGGTAAATGTCCACTACACTTCCTACATTTATCAAACCGGCGCCGGCCTGTAGTCTGGAAACTAATATTGGCACTGAAACTGTATTGGGGGTTTCAAATTTGATTTTTGACAGCACTGTTGCATCATTTTGATTAACTATTTCGATAGCTTCTTCACTATTCATTATCACATCTTTGCTTTCATTTCCATAAATGACCATGGTTCTATTGAATTTATCTTGGTTAGCATGTATTGATTTTTTATGGAATGATTTCCAGTCTTTAGTTGCTGATGATAGAATATTTATGCTTTCCAATTCTTCAGGACTTCTTGCATTTTCAATTTTATTTTCTAAAATTAATTCATTTGGTGAAGTTACAAGCGGACCGGAATATAGGTCATGGAGTTCATTTAATTTTTCAGTTCGTATAAGTGATAGTTCCTCTTGTTGGGGTTGATAAACTAAAAAATAATATGATGAAACAATTAATGTGAACAGTATTAAAATTGTGATGATTATTCCAATCTTTCGTTTTTGTTCATCTTCGGTAATTCTTGTTGTTTTTGGATTTAAATAAACTCCTATTTTATGATTAAGTTTTTTTAATGGGCTTAGTTCATCTTTTTTTGAAGGTTTTGGAAGGTTTTCTTCAATGAATTGTTCTTTCATTTCTTTTGTTTCCTCAAAACCTTTTGGGAATAATGGATCTTTTGGTTTGGTCATTTTTCTACTCCTAATCTTTTATTAAAAGTAGATGGATTAATTTAATTGAGGTAGTGTTTAATTAAATTAATTAAAAGGTAGTGTAAACAGAATAATAACAACAATAGTGCTGGTATATTGATATTGTACAAAATTATTTTGAATGGAATGATTAGCAAAATGATTAATATGACTGATATTGTAAGAATGGGCATGTTATCAAATTTTGGATAAATGACTGTACTAATCATGATTAATGAAATGATTATACTCAATATTAATGCAAAATATATGTTATATAGTCCGCTAAGATAGAATGTGGTTAGGATAAATGCGATTCCGGGGATTGGAAATCCAATAAAATCTTTAGTTTTGATTTGATCTGCAATCACATTGTATCGTGTCAATCTCAAGATTCCACAAATAACAATAAATAAACTAACGATTATTGCAATTATTTGCATAATAGTTGATGTGGTGTTAATAGTAGAATATACGAATACTGCTGGTGCTACACCAAAGGATATTGCATCAGATAAGGAATCAATATTTTTTCCGAATCCTAATGTGTCGTGTCTATTGGTTTTTCGTGCTACCCAACCATCTACTGAGTCAAACATGATTGCAAATAGCATAAACAATGCGCCAAGTTCATAATTATTGTTGATTGAACTTATAATTGAAAAAAATCCGCAACTCATATTGCATAATGAGATTATGTCAGATATTGCAATAAATTTTTTCATATTTGTATCTTCAAGTTTCATGTTTAACCTCAGTAATACTTTTCATGTCATATATTATTAATTTTTTCTTGGATTCTTCTTTATATTTATCAATATCTGTATTTAATTATTAATAAGTGTTATTTTGTTATCAATTTATTATTTTTTTTAGTTTTTTAATATTTACCTGATGAATGTGTATTTTTTTTTAATAATTTGGCATCATAATTTAGTTCAGTTAAAAAAATTGAGATTTATTAACTATTTTTTAAAAATTAATTTT
>CAZQWN010000100.1:0-7506 GCA_964596915.1 uncultured Methanobrevibacter sp. | reverse complement strand
GAAACTGTTCGTATAAAACGTATGATATAGTTCGCATGCTTACCATTCCACAACGTCAAACCTCCAGTAAAAGATTTGTTCTGCAGTTTAAATTTATTTTGAAGGGTTTTTTAACATTGCAATATTAAGTTAAGTTCATAAAATTGCTTTATTTCAAGAAATAACCATATATTCATCTGATTAAGAGAACATTGAGTGATTCGTTCTTAAGATGAAAAAAATAAATTAAATTTATAGTACATTCAAAATGCACTACATTTATAATATTAAGATAAGACTGATGATTTTCCAGTTAATTATGCAATGAAATACATAAATAGTTTACAAACATAATATAAATTTATAGGTGTTTTAATGAAAAATATTATTATTGTTCAGTGCATGTCTACAGGTAAAAATTATGTTCAGGATATTATTGATAGAAATTTAAATCCAATTGTTTTAGAAATGAAGTTATTTGATGATTCTGAAGATGCAATAATCACTAAAGAAGAAATAAATGCAGAATATGAGTTAATTGATAATGATTTTGATGTGATATATGAAAAAGACACATACGAAGAAACACTAGAAATGGTTAAAAAATATGATCCATTACTCATTGTTCCAGGTGCTGAGGACGGAGTGGTTCTGGCCACAAAATTAGCGAATGACTTGAATCTTTTATGCAACCCTATCGAAAATTTGGGTGCTTTTACTTTAAAAAATGAAATGCACAACAGACTGGCCGAAAACAATCTGCGTTCAATCAAAGGGCAGGTTGTCAGGTCTTTAGAAGAAGCTGTCGAATATTATGATAAAGAAAACCTAAAGGAAGTTGTAGTAAAACCGATATACAGTGCAGCATCCGTTGGCGTCAGACTGTGCTCAGACAGACAGGAAATGATTGACGCAGTAAAAGAAGTATTCACTTTAACAGGCATTTATGAAAACAAAATGACAGAACTCATTATTCAGGAACGCATCAACGGGCAGGAATATGTTGTTGATACTGTTTCATGCAATGGAGTTCATCGGGTCACCCTCGTTTGGAAATACAATAAAATTAAAACTCCAGAAGGCGGAAACATATACGATTATGATGAAACTGTTAATGAATTGGGAATCGGAGAAGCAGAACTTGTTGAATATGCTTTCGATGTTGCCGATGCATTAGGAATAAAATACGGTCCGATTCATGGCGAATACATAATTGATGAAAAAGGACCCGTTTTGATTGAAGTGAATTGCAGGCCCCATGGACACGGTTTGGATGCAGAATTCCTGGACCGGATTTCCGGCCAGCATGAAACAGACAGTTCACTTGATTCCTATTTAAACCCTGAAAAATTTAATCTCGAACGTTTGAAAGGTTACAATTTATATGCACATGGCATTGTAAAGAATTTCATCGTTCCGAAAGATTTGATTGTAAAATCTTCACCAATTAATTTCCTGGCAGATAATTTAAAAAGCTTTTTTAAAACAAACATTTCAATTAAAACCCCAAAAATATTCCATAAAACCCAGGATTTGGAAACTGTAGGCGGAACAATTTTTCTGGTTCACAATGACCCTCAACAGATTCAAAAGGATGTTGAATTTTTAAGAGATATTGAAAAGAGGGCTTTCCAACTAGTGTTAAGTGAAGAAATGCATAAAAATGTAACTGTTGATAAAAATGAAATCAAAAAATCAATTCCTTCTTTAATAAATGACATTAAACCATATGGAACATGCCTTTTAGTTACTGAAAATATTTATAATAATTTAAGTGCATCTCAAGTTTTATTGAAAGATTTAAACACCGTTAAAGGGAAATTTGACTGTGTAGTCATAAATCTGAACAGAAGCATTGCCGATGAAAAAGATTACGAAATTGTACGGATGTTCTTAAATATTTTCGATAAGGTCAAATCTAGCGGAGGATTGGTTTTCATTCCAAAAACAACCTATGACTATATGCCTAATTCAAGATTAGGTGCAGAAGCACTTGTCAAGGTATCAAACTTTAAAATAGAAATGCCAATACACAAATTAAACAGAATGCTTATTGCATCAAAAAGATAACATGACATATGAGAGAAATTTTGATTTATTAAACAGGAAATTCAGGGAATTATTTTTCCCAACACTGATGGTTTCGATAGCCGGCAACTTTGCAGTACTTGTCGATGCATTATTCATTAGCATGTTCATGGGATCAATGTACCTGTCTATTGTTCAAAGTATTGAACCCCTTGTTAGCTTTATCAATATTCTCTACTGGCTAATCGGTTTGGGCGGAAGCATCATATGTACAATGGCCAAAGCTGAATTCGATGAAAAGAAGGGCAATTCATACTTCACGATTTCGATTATTGGAGTCACCATTATCGGACTAATCATAACAATTACAGCCATAATATTTCAAGGACAGTTTGTTCAGTTATTATGTCATTCTGAACAGTTAAAACCACTAGTCACACAATATTTTTATTTTTATGCCCTTGGAATTGCATTTAACTGCTACATGACATCTTTAGCATATTTTATCAAAACTGACGGATTCATTAAAATGCAGTTCAGAGCATTTTTAATTTGTAATGGAGTCAATGTCATTATGGATGTCGTTTTAATAAAATTCTTGAACTTAGGCATTTCCGGTGCTGCAATGGCAACAACAATAGGAATTATCGTAGCAGCAATTTACATTACATCATATTTCTTCAAATCAGACCGGAGACTGAAATTCATTAAAATCAGATTATCCGAGACAATCGGCTATTTTGCAGATATCTGCAAGGCAGGCTTTTCAGTTTCATCAATACCCTTATACCGTACAATCAGACTGGTTCTTTTAAACGCATTAATTGCTGGAATTTTAGGGGAACTTGGCTTGGCAGCATTTAATATGTGCTACAATACATTGTTTCTGCTGGAAATCTTTGCTTTGGGAACATCCCAATCAATTTTACCGATTGCAGCGGTCTATAATAAAGAGGAAGATTACGATGGCGTGAATTATGTGACAAATAGATCTCTTAAAATCATAATTGCATTTGGAACATTCTTTTCAGTATTATTCATTCTATTCCCACAAATAATACTGTTGATATTCAATGTAAGCAATCCCGCACATATCCCTACAATAGTTAACGTGATAAGAATATTTTCCGTCAGCTTCATTGCATTTTCAGTCAATAACCTGTACCTGTTTTATGCGGAATCCGTTCAGTATAATAGATTGGGCAATATCATTACCCTTCTTCAGGGACTGGTTTTCCCAGTATTGTTTGCATACCTTTTTACCTATTTTTGGGGAGCGGAAGGCTTTTGGATTTCACTTGTAGTGGCCGAATTTGCAACTTTACTGTTTATTTTCATATATTCAAAAATCAAGACCCACAAAAGCAATGAATATTCCGGATTTTTCCTAATTAAAAAGCATAAGGGCACATCAGTATTTCAATACACAATCGAGGGAAATGTTGAGGATGCAGTTAAATTATCCGAAAATATTCAGGAATCCTTTAACGATGAAAGACTATCTGTTCTTGTAAGCATGGCAATTGAAGACATGATTGTCCATATCCTCGACATTAACGAGAAAATAGATTTAATAGATATGATTATAAGAGATAATGGAGATCACATTTTAATTTCAATTAAATATTCAGGAGTCTGCATAAATATAATGGAAGATGAGGACATATCGTCCAACATTGCCATTTTAAACAATATTTCGCAAAAAATTGACTATTCCCAAATATTGGGCCTGAACAATATTGTAATGACAATCAAATAACGGATTAAAAAAATAGCGTGACTATTACCATCACCAATAGCCAGTCACAACATGTGAATTGTTCGTATAAAACAAAATTATATATAACAATAAAGCAGAAAATAATAATAATTCATAGATTTTAAATCAATGAAGAGAAAAAATAATATGGTTGATAAAAATGAAAGCAAACGCTCAAAAAATAGCTGATGGAGTATACTGGGTGGGTGTACTCGATTGGGACCTTAGAACCTATCATGGTTACACTTTAGACGGAACCACCTACAACGCATACATTGTATTCGGTGAAGACGAAGTAGCAGTGATTGATAATGCTTACCCTGGAAAAACAAAAGAAATGATGGCACGTATCGATGATGCATTCGCTCAAGAAGGAAGAGATGTGAAAGTTGACTACATCATCCAAAACCATGTCGAAAAAGACCACTCCGGAGTTTTAGTAGACTTACACAAAAGATTCCCAGAAGCACCAATTTACTGTACAGAAATCGCTGTAAAAGGTTTATTAAAACACTATCCAGCACTCGAAGGAGCAGAATTTGTTACCGTAGGAACCGGTGACAGTTTAGAAGTTGGTGGAAGAACATTAGCATTCCTCGATGCTTTCCTCTTACACTGGCCTGACAGCATGTTCACATTACTTGCTGATGAAACTGGCGTATTGTTCCCTAACGACGCATTCTCACAACACTTATGCTGCACCCAAAGATTCTCAGATGAAATCCCTGAATACGTCTTAATGGATGCAACCCAAAAATTCTACGCAAACTTACTTACCCCTCTTTCCAAACTCGTTCTCAAAAAATTGAACGAAGTTGTGGAATTAGGCTTACTCGACTCAATTAAAATGATTGCACCTGCTCACGGTCAAATTTGGAGAGACCCAATGCAAGTAATCGGAGCTTACCAAAACTGGGCTCAAGGAGTGTGTGAAGACAAAATCACTATCGTTTACGATACCATGCACTACTCCACCCAACAAATGGCTCACGAAATTGCTGAAGGTGCAATGTCTGAAGGTTATGATGTAGAGATATTCTTCCTGCATGAAGATGAAAGATCAGAAATCGTCAAAAGTATCCTAACCAGTAAAGGAGTGGCAATTGGAGATCCTACCATCAACGATGTGCCATACCCAAGTATCGGAGACATCATGTACTACCTGAAAGGATTATTATTCAACAGAACAGGTATTGAAAGAAAAGCAGTTACCTTCGGTTCCATGGGTGGAAGAGGAGGAGCTCCTGATAAACTCGCTGAAGAATTAGGAAACTGTGGATTTGATGTAATCGATTCACAGGAAATTTACTTTGTACCAACTGCAGACGAAGATGATGCAAGCTACGAATTAGGTGTAGCTTTAGCAAAAGCATGTAAAGAATTATAAAGGTGATAATATGGTTAAATACGAACATAAAATTGGAATTACAAAAGGAACCCCTGTAGAAAAATTTGTAGCTGGAAACTTTGAAGGAGAAACCAACGAAGTTGGAATCTATTTAGCAATGTCCAGACAAGCTTCCCGTGAAGGTTACGGGGAATTAGCTGAAGTATTCAAAAGATTAGCTTGGGAAGAAGCTGAACACGCTGCAAGATTCTGTGAAATGAACGGAATCATCAAACCTACCCTCAAAGAAAACATCGAATGGATGATGGGTGGAGAAAAAATGGCTAACGCAGAAAAAAGAGAAGCTTCCGAAAAAGCTCAGGAAGCAGGTATCGAAACTGCTGCTGATTTCTTCAGAGAAAGTTCCAAAGACGAAGGTCGTCACTACAAAATCTTAGAAGGAATCTTAGAAAGATATTTCTAGATATATCTTAAAGCGAAAGAATTTAATTATTCTTTCACTATTTCTTTTTTTCAAAAACTTTATGAACTCCTCAAAATCTTTTCTTCTTTTAACTTCAAGAACTTTTGATGGATGTTTTCCAAAGAAATCATCCACATGCGAACATGCCTGTCAATAATCTTTCCAACAGATATGCAGGCCTTTCTGAATATTCTTCCAATTTTGATTTCATCTCATCAGCTTTCCAAGTACGTAAGACATATTATCACCTACAATATTATGAAAATTCATATTCAATATCATTTGAATTGCATGACATGGAATATCCACTGCATCTTACTTCAAATTCTTCTTCAAAATCATGGATTTGCTCATATGAGAATTTATCATATGCATACAATGATAACTCACGTTTAATCATGAAAAATCTGATAGGAAAAGAATGATTATCCAACCATTCCTTAATTTGACTTGAAAATTGTTCCAACATCTTATGATAGGCACCATATTTAAATTCTCTTTCCAATCCATTTTCATCAAATGATGCGCCTTCAAGACTAATTTCATATCCGAATTCTTTTTTGAAATCTTCAATATCTTCGAAAGAAATTTTAGTTGAAAGATATATATTGACTGAATCAACAACGAAGATGTCCTTAGGCATGTAACCACGATTTTTAAGCCAATTTCGAATTTCATTTATAACAGTATTAACCGGATTTTTAATTTTAACAACCACCTATTTAATTGATTAAGTATAAAGTATGTACCTTATCATATTTAAATAATAGGGATTGTACAAGGTTGTAAAATTGTTGTAAGTTTGTAAAATTGCTTTCATTGAAACATACTATATAAATATTTCTATAAATTGAAAATAGGGAAAAATTATTAAAAAAAAAATAATTAACTAATTTTAAATACATCTGCCCGTAAAAGAATTTCAAAAGGATACACAGAAATGGAAGTAAAATTTACTTATATTCCAATTAATTCAAATTTTGAGAGCAATTTTAAAAAATGATTCACAACCTTGTCTTCAGCAAAAAACCCTTGAAATTAAATATATAACCGAATCTGTAACGATTCAGCATTTGGGAAATTAATATTTAATAACAGACAAGATTTATCCCAAAGAAAAAAAATAGAAAAAATAGGCATTGAATCCTGCTTAACAGTTAATTTAACCTTCTTGTACGACATATAATTATACCGTAAGATTATCATTTGCAATATCTTCAGATGCACTGACAGCACCGATTGTGAAAATAAGCAATAACAATATTAAAATTTTAAATTTCATAAAACACACCCAAAAAAGAAAAAAAGAATAAGCGGAAAAATTAATTCCACTTATTTAACGGTTATTTTAGGTTTTTTTGGTTGCAGCTTTATATTCGGCGTTACCCGCAAACTTAACCACAGCAGCGAATTTACCTTTTTTGGTCAATTTGGTAATTTTAAAGGTGGCCTTACCTTTTGAATTGGTGGTTGCCTTATAAGTCTTTTTATTGACTTTAATGGTAACTTTCACCTTTTTCAAAGCAGCATTCTTATCTGTTTTTAATGTAACAGTGTATTTTTTGGTTTTAACTGATTTTTTGAATGTTTTCTTGCTGGCAGTTGATTTTGGTGTTGCCTTTTTGACAGTCACTTTAACAGTACCTGTTGATTTGGCATATGCACTATCCCCTGCAAAGGTAAATGTTGCATCGTATGCTTTTGGAGCTAAAGATGTTGCGATAGCAAGTGTTGCCTGACCTTTATCATTGGTTTTGACAGTTTTGGATACACCATTTAAGACAATGATTACTTCTATACCTGCTAAAACATTACCGTTAGCGTCTTTTAGGGTAACGACAACATTCTTGGATGTGGCATAGGTAGTTGTTACAGGAGAAGCAGTTAAAGTGGTTGCAACAGGAGTTGGTATAGCAGTTACATTGAATG
>CAZQWN010000099.1:5917-7543 GCA_964596915.1 uncultured Methanobrevibacter sp. | reverse complement strand
CAGGTAGAGGTACCGCAAGAGTACCAAGGATTAAAAATGGTTCCAAAGCAGCTTTCGTACCAATGGCTATTGGTGGTAGACAAGCACATCCTACTAGGGCTGAAAAAAATCATCACGAAAAAATCAACATAAAAGAAAGAAGATTTGCAATCAGATCCGCTGTAGCAGCAACTACCAACAAAGAGATTGTTGAAAACAGAGGACACAAAGTTGCAGATTTAGAACAAGTGCCTGTTATTGTTGAAGATGACCTCGAAGCAGTAAAAACTGCAAAACAAACTCGTGAAATTTTCGAAAGTTTAGGAGTTTATGATGATGTCATTCGTGCTAAAGAAGGTAAAAGAATCAGAGCTGGTAGAGGAAAAACAAGAGGAAGAAAATACAAAAAAGTAAAAGGACCTCTCGTTGTTGTTGGTGAAGATAAAGGTATTTCCTTAGGTGCAAGAAACCATGCCGGTGTAGATGTAGTTGTAGTTGAAAACTTAAATGCAGAATTATTAGCACCAGGTACTCACGCAGGAAGACTCACTGTTTACACTAAATCAGCCGTTGAAAAGTTAGGAGGTTTATTCCAATAATTTGGAAAATTAGGTGATTATTATGGATTCATACTCAATTATTATTAAACCTCATGTTACTGAAAAAACCATGAACTTAATCGATATGAATAATGAAATTACTTTTGTTGTAAACCGTAAAGCTAACAAAGGCCAAATCAAAAGAGCTTTTGAAGAGTTATATGATGAAAAAGTAGCAAAAGTTAATACTCATATTACTACTAAAGGTGTAAAAGTAGCATACATTAAACTTGTTGAAGAAGAAATGGCAGAAGAACTCGCTGTCAGATTAGGAGTATTCTAAGGAGGAATTTGAATGGGAAAACGATTAATTCATCAAAGAAGAGGAAGAGGAACTCCTGCACACCGTGTTGCTTCTCATCGTTTTAAAGATAAAATCAGATACAGATCCTACGATGCATTAGAAAAAGAAGGCAGTATCAAAGGTAAAGTCATTGACATTGTACATGACCCGGCAAGAACTGCTCCTATTGCAGAAGTAAAATTCGAAAATGGTGAAAAGAAATTTATCTTAGCACCTGAAAGCATTCAAGTCGATGATGAAATTGAATGCGGTATTTCTGCACCTATTAAATTTGGTAACACTTTACCGCTTGCTGAAATCCCGGAAGGTACTCCAGTATATGATATTGAAAACACTCCTGGAGATGGAGGTCGTTTCGTAAGATCTTCTGGAACTTATGCTTCTGTTGTTACTCATGACGCAAACCAAACTGTTGTTGAATTACCATCAGGGGAATTAAAATACTTAAACCCTAACTGCCGTGCTAGTATTGGTGTAGTAGCTGGTGGAGGTAGAAAAGATAAACCATTCCTTAAAGCCGGTAAAAAATGGCATGCTTATAAAGCTAAAGGTAAGAAATTCATGACTGTAAGAGGAGTAGCAATGAACGCTGTAGATCACCCTCACGGGGGAGGTAACAGACAACATCCTGGTCGTCCTACCACTGTTTCAAGACATGCACCACCGGGAAGAAAAGTTGGTTCAATTGCAGCTAAAAGAACAGGTTTAAAAAGATAGATAGAGGGTGTTTCATTGGCAAGAAAA
>CAZQWN010000099.1:3484-5817 GCA_964596915.1 uncultured Methanobrevibacter sp. | reverse complement strand
TGGGCTGCTGGTAGATACCCTGTAAAAGCTGCAGAACAAATCTTAAAAGTTTTAGAAAATGCTGAAGCTAACGCAGAGTACAAAGGTTTGGACACTGAAAAATTATTCATTGAACATATTTCAAGTCACAGAGGCGTTGTTATTCCTGGATACATACCAAGAGCATTTGGTAGAATGACTCCATTTAACACACCTACTACTCATATTCAAATTGTATTGCAGGAGGCTAACTAATGATAGAAAAAGATTTCGTTTCAGAAGGCCTTAGAAGAACTAGAATTGATGAATACTTAGAAAAAGAACTCGAAAGAGCCGGATATGGTGGTATGGAAGTTCAAATTACACCTTTAGGTACCATGGTTGTTGTTTACGCAGAAAGACCTGGTATGGTTATTGGTAGAGGTGGTAAAAATGTTAGAACTATTACCAATACTTTAAAAAATGATTTCGGCTTAGACAATCCTCAAATTGAAGTTAAAGAGGTAGAAGTTCCTGAACTTAACCCTAAAATCATGGCATACAAAATCTCTAACATGTTACAAAGAGGTATGCACTTCAGAAGAGTAGCTTACTCTACTATTCGTAGAATTATGGGTGCTGGAGCTCAAGGTGTAGAAGTTACTATTTCTGGTAAAATCAGAGGTTCTAGATCTGCTGTAGCTAAATTTGTTGAAGGTTACATCAAAAAATGTGGTGAACCATCAATCAGATTAGTTGAAGAAGGTTTCGCTACTGCTGAATTAAAACCTGGTGTTTTAGGTATTTATGTAAGGATTATGCCTCCAGAAACTGTATTGCCTGATTCTGTAGAAATCCTTCCTCCAAAAGTCATCATTGAAGAAGATGGTGAAGTTATTGAAGAAGAAATCGATGTTGAAACTGAAGAAATCATCGAAGAAGAAATCATTGAGGAAGTTGAAGATCTCGAAGAATTAGAAGAAGTTGTTGAAGAAGAACCTACTGAAGAAGTAGAAGAAGATGATAGTTAAATATATAAATTTAATTATCTAAACGAGTTGGAACAATGGCGATTTTAAGAAGTAAAGAAATTTGGGACATGGAAGTTGATGAGATTCAAGAAAAATTAGTTGAACTCAGAACTGAATTATCCAAAAATGTTTCTAAAAGTGCAGCTGCCGGGGTAAGTGAAAACCCTGGAAAAATTAGAGAATTAAAAAGAACAATTGCTCGTGTTCTTACAATTTTAAATGAAAAACAAAAGGAGAATTAAATGTCAAAAATCTGTGATGTATGTGGGCTTCCTGAAGAACTTTGTGTTTGTGAAGAAATTGCACGTGAAGTTCAAACTCTAAAAGTTTTTACAGTTAGAAGAAGATTCGGAAAACTCATGACTATTATCGAAGGTATAGATGAGCACGATATCGATATCAAAGAACTCACTAAAACTCTCAAAGCTAAATGTGCTTGTGGAGGTACTGCTAAAAATGGTCAAATTGAACTCCAAGGAGATCATAAGGTTAGAGTTAAAGAAGTATTGGCTGAATTAGGATTTTCATCTGATACTATCGAAATTCGTGAATCCAAGAAAAATAATAAAAAAAGGAGATAATTCATCTGTTCGATAAATTTCAATAAAATTTTGTAATTTTTCTGCATGATTTATTGTAAATGTTATGTTAAGAGATTGGGATTATGATTACTTCAAATAACTTGGTTCATCATGAGTTCATTGGTTTGAAGGTTCATGTGACTAGTTTGAAGAATAAGTCTCTTAATTTAAGCGGAACTATCATTGATGAGACAAAGAATACCATTAAAATAGAAGATGAGAATAATTGTGAAAAGATTGTTCCAAAAAAGGATTCAAATTTCATATTTGAAATTCCTAACGGGGAAAAAATAGAAATTAATGGTAATATCTTATCAATTCGTCCTGAAGATAGGATAAAAAAAAGATTTAAAAAAATTTAATATGGTGATAATATGGTTGGGCTTAATGTTCAAGAACCTGAAACTACATGTGATGATCCTAACTGCCCTTTCCACGGTACTTTACCTGTAAGAGGTCAAGTTCTTGAAGGTGTTGTTGTTAGTAACAAAGCAGAAAGGACTATTACTGTAGAACGTAGTTACTATAAATTCATTAAAAAATATGAAAGATATGAAAAAAGAAAATCAAAAATCAATGTTCACAAACCAGATTGTTTTAGTGTGAATGTTGGTGATTCTGTAAAAGTTGCAGAATGCAGACCATTAAGTAAAACTAAACATTTTGTTTTAGTAGAAGTTAAAGGAGAGTAATTAATTATGAAACCATTAACCTCAAGCATGACTAAAGCATTACCAATTGGAGCAAGACTCCAATGTGTTGA
>CAZQWN010000099.1:0-3384 GCA_964596915.1 uncultured Methanobrevibacter sp. | reverse complement strand
AGAGGTCCTGTTGCTAAAGAAGCAGCTGACAGATGGCCTAGTGTTGGTAGTGCAGCAAGTATTTTAGTATAAGGTGAAAAAATGTCAAAACAACCAAGAAAACAAAGAAAAGCTCGTTATAATGCTCCTGCTCATGCCCGTGGAAAACATTTAAGTGCTTCCTTAAGTAAAGATTTAAGGGAAAAACTCGGTACCAGATCTTTACCTTTAAGAACAGGGGATAAAGTTACTGTTCTCCGTGGAGATTTCGAAGGACATGAAGGAGAAGTTCTCAGTGTCGATTATGGTTCATACAAAGTAACTATTGAAGATGTTACTTTATCAAAATCTGATGGAACTTCTTTATTCCTTCCGGTTGATCCATCTAACTTAGTGATTATTGATGCAGATTTAAAAGACGATAGAAGAATTAAAAATAAAGGAGATAATTAATATGGCTAAAATGGGATCTAGAAAACATCTTAAAAGATATAAAGCACCAAAATCCTGGCCTATTCATCCTAAAGAAGATACCTGGACTGTGAAACCTTCTGCAGGTTCTCATTCCATTGATAAATCTATTCCATTAACATTAGTTATCAGGGATGTTTTAAAATTAGCTGACAATTCAAGAGAAGCTAAAAGAATCATCAACTCCGGTAATGTTTTAGTGGATGGAAGACTTGTAAAAGATTACAAATTCCCAGTTGGTTTTATGGATATTGTTGAAATTCCAAAAACTGGTGAATCTTACAGAGTTCTTTTAGATAGAAAAGGCAGATTACAATTAAACTTAATTGATGATGGTAGTGCTAAATTATCAAAAATTGTTAACAAATCCACTATTAAAGGTGGAAAAACTCAATTAAACCTTCATGATGGTAAAAATGTTATCATTGATGAAGATGCATACTCAGTTGGAGATGTTATTTCTTTAAAAGTACCTGAACAAGAAATTGAAGAAGTATATTCCTTAGAAGAAGGAGCTACTGTATTGGTTACTGGTGGTAAACACACCGGTGAATTAGGTACCGTTAGTGAAATTATTGAAAATAAATCTTCTAATCCAAATACTATCATTATCGAAAATAGTTCAAAAGATGAATTTTTAACTTTAAAAGATTATGCATTTGTAGTTGGTAGCGATGCACCAGCAATATCTTTATTGGAGGTTAATAAATGAACCCAATGAATGAAGTACGTATCGAAAAAGCTACAGTCAGTATTGGTGTTGGTGAAGCAGGTGAAAAATTATCTCGTGCTATCACACTTTTAGAAGAAATGTTTGATCAAACTCCGGTAAAAACTTTCTCTAAGGTAACTAACCCTGAATGGGGAATTAGGAAAAAACAACCAATTGCATGTAAATTAACTTTACGTGGAGAAAAAGCTGATAAAGCTATTGATATGGTTTTAGAAGGTATTAGTAGAAATATTAAACCTACTCAATTTGATTCACAAGGAAACCTTTCTTTCGGTATCAGAGAACACATCGATATCCCTGGTATGAGATATAACCCTGATATTGGTATCTTTGGTATGAACGTTTCTGTTACTTTTGAAAAACCAGGTTACAGAATTGCTAAAAGAAAAATCAGACAAAAGAAAGTTCCTCAAAAACATAGAATTTCTAAAGAAGAAACTATGAAATTTATGGAAGAAAACTTCAAAGTAAATTATGTAACAGAATAGGTGATTATTTTGCCAAGAAAATACGGAAAAGCTGCAAAAAAATGTAGTCGTTGCGGAGACCATTCTGCTATGATCAGTAGATATGGATTAAATTTATGCAGACAATGTTTTAGGGAAATTGCTCCTAAAATAGGATTTAAAAAATATAATTAGAGGTTTTAAATATGAGTCTTATGGATCCTCTCGCAGATGCTTTAACTAACATTAGAAATAACGAATTACAAGTAAATGACTCTTGTGTTATTTCTCCTGCTTCCAAATTAATTGGACAAGTTTTAAGCACAATGCAAAAAGAGAATTATATTGGTAATTTTGAATATATTGATGACAACAGGGCAGGTAAATTCACTGTAGAATTAATTGGTAACATTAACAAATGTGGTGTTATTAAACCTCGTCACGCTGTTAAAAAAGATGAATTTGAGAAATTTGAAAAAAGATATTTGCCAGCAAAAAACTTTGGTATTTTAATCGTCACAACTCCTGAAGGAATTATGACTCACAATGAGGCTAAAGAAAGAGGAATTGGTGGACGTTTGTTGGCTTACATGTACTAGGTGATACAATGGTAGTAGCTGCAGCTATAAGGGAAGAAATTGAAATCCCTGAAGGCGTTGAAGTTATAATTGAAAATAATGAGGTTTCTGTAAAAGGACCTAATGGAGAAGACTCCAGAAAATTTACTTATCCTAATGTAAGTATTAAAGAAGAAGGAGATATAGTTGTTTTAGAAACTGCATTTCCTAAAAAGAAAGATAAAGCGATGATTGGAACCACTAGAGCACACATTAACAATATGATTACTGGTGTAACAGATGGTTTTGAATAT
This sequence comes from uncultured Methanobrevibacter sp., assembly GCA_964596915.1. Classification (GTDB taxonomy): domain Archaea; phylum Methanobacteriota; class Methanobacteria; order Methanobacteriales; family Methanobacteriaceae; genus Methanocatella. Next base: position 884 of record CAZQWN010000099.1, on the reverse strand, counting down.
CATATGAAAATCGTATACGCTCACTTTCCAATGAAAGTAGAACCAAAGAATGATACCGTAGAAATTACAAACTTCCTTGGGGAAAGATACCCAAGAACTGCTAAAATAGTCGGTGATTCTAAAGTGGTAGTTAAAGGTGATGAAGTAACAATTACCGGTATCAATAAGGAACATGTTGGTCAAACTATGGCTAACTTAGAACAAGCAACTAAAATTAAAGGAAGAGATCCTAGAGTATTCCAAGACGGAATATACTTAACTAGCAAAGAATAATTTGGTGATTTAAATGGCTAATAAAAGATTTAAAAGACAAGAATATGCTCGTTATAAAAAACTTGGAATCAAATGGAGACGCCCTAGAGGTAAAACCAGTAAAATGAGAAGATATGAAGCAGGTAAACCTGACATGCCCGCTATTGGTTACAGAACCCCTAGAGCTATAAGGGATTTACACCCTTCAGGATATAATGATGTTCTTGTTCACAATATGCAAGAATTAGAAGACTTAGACCCAGCTAACGATGCTGCAAGAATAAGTGCTTCTATCGGTAAAAGGAAAAAAGCTTTGATGTTAGAAAAAGCATCAGAACTCGGAATTAAAGTTTTAAATAAATAAATTATTCATATTTATAAGTTGAATCAATTCCGGGGCTTATATTTGAATTGATTTGACTGTTTAAATTAAAAATATAAAAAAGGGAATTTAGATAAATATCTAAATTTATCAGCTATGCTGAATGGAGGATTATATACATGAATCTTACAACTCAAAAAAGATTAGCTGCAAGTATACTCAAAGTAGGGCTTAATCGTGTTTGGATTGATCCTGAAAGATTAGAAGAAGTATCCATGGCGATTACTAGAGAAGGAGTAAAGCAGTTAAT
>CAZQWN010000098.1:0-7821 GCA_964596915.1 uncultured Methanobrevibacter sp. | reverse complement strand
CTGATAAAAATTTATTAGCACCAGGACACAGAGGTTGTGCTGGTTGTGGAGCATCAATTGCTGTTAAATTAGCTCTCAATGCTTTAGGAGAAAATACTGTAGCTATTTCTGCTACAGGTTGCCTTGAAGTAATGACCACCCCGTACCCGGAAACAGCATGGGAAGTTCCATTTATCCACGTTGCATTTGAAAACTCAGGAGCTGTTGCATCCGGTGTAGAAAGTGCTTTAAGAATTCAAGGAAAAGATGATGTGAATGTTGTTGCTTTCGGTGGTGACGGAGGAACTGTGGACATCGGTTTACAATCATTATCCGGAGCTATGGAAAGAGGTCACAACATGCTTTACATTTGTTACGATAATGAAGCTTACATGAATACCGGTATCCAAAGAAGTGGAGCAACCCCATATGGTGCAAGCACCACAACTTCACCTCAAGGAGTAGCAAGTTTCGGAGAAGACAAACCTAAGAAAAACATGCCGATGATTATGGCCGCTCATGGAATCCCATATGTAGCTACAGCATCAATTGCATACCCTGAAGACTATGTGAATAAAGTTAAAAAAGCAGCTGCAACAAAAGGAGCTGCATACATCCATTTACAACAACCATGTACCACTGGTTGGGGATACCCTTCAGACAAAACAATTGAAATGGGCAGATTGGCTGTTGAAACTGGATCTTGGATTTTATATGAAATCGACCATGGAAACTTTGAAATTACTTACAGACCTGAAGAAAGAAAACCTGTAAGAGAATACTTAGCTCCACAAAAAAGATTCAGACACTTAGATGAAGAGCACATTGATAAAATCCAAAAATATGTTGATGCAGAGTGTAAAGAATTAGGATTATAAGGAGGAAAACAATGGAAAGTATCGTTGTAAATAGCAATTTATGTGACGGATGCCTTAATTGTGAAAGCATGTGTGCATCAGTCCATAAGGCTAGTAGAATAAAAATTATAGAACATGATTCTTCCTTTTATTCCATTGTATGTCAACATTGTGAAAGCGCACCCTGCATAAAAATCTGTCCTACAGAAGCAATTACCGATGAAGGAGTCAATGCTGAAAAATGTATCGGCTGTGGATTATGTGTAATGGCATGTCCATTTGGTGCAATGACATTCCAATCCAAAGTTGCCGAAAAATGTGACCTCTGTGCTGACAGAGAAGAAGGTCCAGCATGTATAAAAGCATGCAGCAAAAGAGCTATTACTGTTGCTGATCCGGAAAAAGTTCGAGCCAAAAATCAAGAAAAATACTTGGCGAAAATGGCTGGATTATACGAACCGGACAGTGCAAAAGGTGGTATTGTGCATGTTTTAACAAGTCAAGCAAGAGCAAGACTTGTTTTGGATGAATAAAAGAATTATGTTTAATATAGGAAATTGTACAGATTGTACAACCTGCGGAAGTTGTCAACAAACACCAAATGTTGACACTCCAACTTTATTTTGTATGAATTGTCAACCATCAGAAGCACCATGCATTAACGTTTGCAAGAATAATGCATTTAATGTTTTAGGTGGTGCAATAACACTTGATTACAGCAAATGCAATAAATGTTTAGATTGCATTGAAGTGTGCCCTATCGGAATCATCAAAATTTAATAGCTATTTTTGAGCATTTAAAATTTTATATGATTATTTGATTTTTAGGTGTTTTTCCATCCCAATTTTTCATTTGATAATCTAAAAATGTTAGAATTCTACTTTTAGTTTTGAAAAATTTTGGGATTAAATAGTCAGTACGATAAAAAACTATTTAAACAAATAATAACAAACAAAAATATGCTATTTTAAATAATAAGAAATATGTGGCAATTAATAAATCAGGAGGATTTTTTTATTTCTAAAAACAATCCCGATACTGAAAGATTTAAACTGGATGAAGATGAGAAAAAAACAAGACGGGGAATTGATAAAAGCCCACAATGGAAAGTGTACAAATTACATTTTATTGCATTGATTATACTTATTATTTCAATTTTCATTGGAGTTAGAGAGATTAAAATAACAGACAACATCAGTTTCCTATTGCTGCCCATAACGTATTCCATAGTTTTGGGAATGGCCATCTATTTGTCAAAACATATTAAATCTGTCGGTGATGAAGAAGCTAAAATTGCTGAAGGCATCATGGCCATACTTCTTGGTGTGATAATATCCAAACTGGCAATTTCAAGTGGAGAGGCCATTTATATGATTTTTAATGTAGGTCCTGCCCTGATTTTACAGCTATTTGGAGACATCTGTACTATTATAGCATTGCCTGTTGCTTTAATTTTAGGTTTTAGAAGAGAAGCTATCGGTATGACAAGTTCAATTTGTCGTGACCCCAATGTAGCAATTGTTATTGATAAATATGGAGTTTCATCCCCAGAATCACGCGGAGTTTTATTTATTTATATTTTAGGACCAATCATTGGTACTTTATATATGAGTTTCTTAGCAAGCCTGTGTGTCTCTCTCCTGCCAATGCATCCATATGCATATGCAATGGCATCAGGCGTGGGAAGTGCGAGCATGAATGCCGCAGGATTAGTCCCATTAGTGAATTTATACCCAGACATGGCTACTCAGTTAGAAGCTTTTGCAGGATGCAGTAATGTTCTTTCAAGCGCTTTAGGCATCTACATGTTTATATTTATTTCATTGCCCATTACAGAAAAATTATATTCCTGGCTATCTCCGGTTTTAGGCAAAAATCATGCCATTGAGTTTGATGGAAACCTCATTCAGGAAGACAGTGCGAATAATCCATTTGGATTGAAAATGAATAACATTCGTAAAATTGTGGCAGTGTTTTTAGTATTTTCTGTAATTGTCGCTATCGGAAACGTTTTAGGTAATCATGCCTCATTTGCTGATTCATTAATTGGAATGCTTATTATTGTAGCAATTACATTCATAGGCCTGTGTATTGCAGAAATCAGTCCATTTAAAATACCATCAATCATCATAATATGTTTAATTGGTATGTTTTTGGCAATTCCGGGAGTTCCAACCGCTGATTTTGTGACCCATTACGCCTCTCAAGTTGATTTAACTACAATCTGTGCAGCATTTTTAGCTTATGTCGGTATAGCACTAGGTAAAGACTGGGAAGAGTTTAAAAAAATTGGTTGGAGAGGAATTCTCATTACTTTAGTTGTAATTACCGGAACTTACCTTGGTTCTGCAATAATTGCAAACGTAATATTAGTCTTATCAGGATCAATCTAATTGATTCAATTCTATTTTTAAGATTAAAAAAAATAAAATGAATTTAAAAAAAGAGTGTCTTAAAAATTAAAAAATCAAACTTCAAGTGTCAAAAATTTAAAATCATCTCTATAACATTTTACAGACAGCAATTTTTAAAAATATTTATTATATTTTAAAGTCAAACTATAATTAATTAAATTTGCAAAGGTTATTATTTTGATTACAAAAGAAGTTATTAAAGAAACTGTTTATGAACTTTACAAAGAGGCGGTTATTGTTCTTGGAGAAGATGTAAAAAAATCACTTGAAGATGCTCTTAAAATTGAAGAACATGAACTTGCTAGGCTAAATATTGAAGCAATTTTAAAAAATATTGAACTTGCTGAAGAAAAAGGCATTCCGATGTGCCAAGATACAGGTTTGCCAGTAGTTTTTGTGAAGTTAGGTAATGTTGAAGTAGAAAACTTACGCGAAGGAATTGAAGAAGGAATCAAAAAAGCCACTAAAGAAATCCCAATCCGCCCAAATATCGTAGATCCATTAACCCGTGAAAATACAAACATCAATGTTGGAGACTACATCCCTCCCATTGACATTGAACTAATTGATGAAGATTATCTGGAAATAACAATTTTACCAAAAGGTTTCGGTTCTGAAAACAACAATGCATTAAAAATGGCGTTGCCTGCTGAAGGTATTGAAGGCATTAAAGAATTTGTTGTGGAATCCGTTTTAAAGGCAAAAGGAAAACCATGTCCCCCAACAGTAATAGGTGTTGGAATTGGAGGAACATCAGATTTATGCCTAAAGCTAGGTAAAAAAGCGTTGCTTGGAAAAGTAGGCGAAAGAAATCCTGATCCGCAATTGGCAAAATTAGAAGAGGAAATATTAAATGAAATCAATGCATCCGGAATCGGCCCAATGGGTCTTGGTGGAAAAACAACCGCATTAGATGTGAAAATTCTAAAAGCACATACCCATACTGCAGGCCTTCCTGTTGGCGTTTGCGTCCAATGTTGGGCAGACAGGCATGCAACAAAAAAAATATATGATAACTGATTGAAATCCAATCAATCATTCCTCTTTTATCTGAAAGTACGTGGAGTAGTAGGTCTTGGAATATTATCATGAAATTCAATGGCCACATCTATCATTTCAACGGAAATGTCCCCTATTCTTTCAAATGCTTTGATAACTCTGAATAGATAGATAAAATAATTTGAACGCTCTTTTTCATCAAATGAATTTTCAGCCATCTGAGTTGCAATCAAATTAATTGATTTGGCCTGAAGGATATGAATGGATTCCTCCAATTCCATCAAATCATCCTTAAGTTCAGTTTTTCCCTCTAGAAATGCAGTCATTGCTAAACGAATCATATCCTGAGCAGTTTTATACAATTTCTTTAGGTTTTTCATAACAGTTTTATCAATTTTATAAACATCATTAATGACAAATTTTGCAATATGGCCACAGTAATCTCCAATACGCTCTAAATCATAAGCAATTTCAGTGTAAAGAATAGATTTTGAAAATTCAGAATGTTTATTAATATTAACAATGGTTTCAACTGAAGTTCTGATTTTTTCAACCATATTGTTTGTAGCAAAATCCATCTCCAAAGCCTTATTTGCTTTAGCTTCATCATATTCAAGAACTGAATCAAAAGATGCTTCCAGCTGCGAATGGACATGTTTAGCCATGTTGGCCAACATATCATTTATTAAAACATTGCCCGTAGTATTTGACGGAGAGTAATCAACCAAAGATTCTGAAAATTTCTCATAACTTTTTAAATCAATCATATATGCCCTTTTTACAGTCCCATCCTTAACTAATGGTTGCAATAATTGAGTAACATATCTGCGAGTAATACCCAACTTTTCTGCGATTTCATCTTGGGTTGAAGGATTTTCATATAAAATCAAATCCAAGATTTCCTTTAGTGTTTCATCTTTTTTACTCATGAATATCAACTATTTTTTATACTCATCCAATAAATCATTAGATTCAAATTGAATGTTTCCTGAAGATTTGTTTATGCCTTGTTGTGGTTTTTGGCCTTCAACACGTTTAACCCTAACATTATGATTATTTTGAGTATTTTGCCTAGATTTATTAACCCTTCTTACGTGTTTTACATGAACATCATCCCTCTTTTGAGCATGATCTGTTTTTTGTGTTTGAGGTTGATGATGTCTGCGAACATGATTTTCAGCATAGAATTCATCATTACTGGATTGGCGTGATACTCTGAAATCACTTTCAGAATTTCTAGCGGAATTTAAAATTTTAACTATTACAAATACAAGCAATATGAATGCAATGATAGCTATCGGTAAGTCAAAACGTGCAAATACTACATCATAAATATTTGTAATGCGGTTTCCCAAATCAACGAAACCTCGAGCTAAAAACACTAACCCGACACCTGCAATAATTATGCCATGTTCTTTTTTTACAAATTCCGGTTTTAATACTAATGGATACACACTAATAATTATCAAAGCTATTCCTAAAAGCCTATATAGATTATTATTAGCAAAATCCTGAAGGGACAAATACACATTCAAAAATGTGGATGGCAAAATACCAAATTCAGCAAGTAAAGCGAAAATTAATAACAGTTGAATTAATGCAATGACCACTAATGGAAATACATAAGCAATATCCCATTCAAAATCAGGGCTGAAAGTGTGTTTAGATATAGGTTTTTGATCTACTACCTCAGTAAGCATATTATAAAGAACAGATGAAATAACAGAACCTATAATAGTACCTGCAACACCCATTACAGATGTTAAGGCTGCCACAAATGCAGATATAAAACCAACTACTATCAGTTTTTTATAATTCATAATTTTCACCTTAAAAGTTTAATTAAAAAAAAATAAATAATTGTAATAATATTATTGATTTTTAATTAATTTAAACTTTAAGGTTATATTAAACAATAGTTAACGCATTTGGTACTTTTTTCAAAATGTTTTCTTTGATAGGTATCATGGTTGATGACGCTATAGAAAAGTCTGCCTGACTTGCTGCGACCTTATCATCTCTTTCTGCAATGATTGTAGCATTTAATTCATCTTGCAAGTTGTTTACAGTATTATCCAATACCCATTTATCAACGTCAGAAATGATTATTTCATCAACTTGTTTATCAAGCTCCTTAGCAATAACCCATGAAATAAACCTTCCACCGTGTAAAGCAATTGTATTTCCATCACAAAGATTTGCAATATCGGACAATGTGTGTTTTAACCGTATGTTTTGATACATTCTTGAATTAACTAATGTCGCCCAATGTGCATCTCCAACATGATATGCGCCAATTTTATTTGGATAAATATTGTCTGGACCTGCAAGTTTCACTGCAGTTGCGATTGCAAGCAAATCATGTTTCTGTGCCGGAAGACCTCTGTTTGGAAACTCCTCATTGATGATTTGAATAATTCTTGGAAGGCCGAATTTACCTCTTCTTGCATTTCCAGGTTCATATCCGCACATGTATCCATGATGATTTTTAGGAAATCCTGTTATGACCATGTTTAAACCGGATCTAAGACCCGCCCTTACTTCATGCTCATAAGCACCATTGGTTGCTACAACCTTTCCAGGAGACAATATTCTTGCAGCAGCAATAGTTTTTGCAAAACCTTCTGTAGGGTTTTCACACCTGTTAAATGGCCCTCCTTCAACAACTATGACATCAGCGCCAATTTCTATAGATTTTTCAAAACCAGTTATTACTTCATCATAACCGTCACCGACAAACATGATGGACTCCAAACCTTTACCATATTTTTTTGCAAGATTTGCAATGTCTTCTGCTTCCCTTAAAGGAGCTGCATGACCATCACCGGTTTGTTCTGAAGTCACGTTAACTGCTACAGATGATGCTAACTGCACCCATCCATCCTTGTCATCTTTCTGTTCCAATTCCTTGTCAATTAAACGTTCATGAATTCTTTCGCGAGGACATTCAGTAAATGCAGGACCCTTATTGTAACATTCACCGCCACATCCACTGATGTTTTTTGGAAGTCTCATTGCACCGTTTTCTCCAAAATGATCCAAGTCAAGAGGAACATCAACAATTTCATGAACTTTCTGCATTACTTCAAGGCCAGTCATTCCAAATTTCTCACCTATATCTGAAAATGCATAAGCACAAATATGAATTGGAGCACCGATCATGTCAGACAATCTGCAATTACCCAATAAGTCCATCAATTCCAAATCGGAAGCACAAGTTCCCGCTACGACTTCAGTTAAATCACATCCTAATGGAAATCGTTTAAATTGCATTCCCAATTTCATAGTTTCATCCAGTGATAATTCAGATATTGCATCAACAACATCACCGACATCTTTTTTCATTTTTGATATTTCAATTGCAGCATCATCGTTATGAACTGCACGTCTAATTAATTCATGCATGAAATATATTCCCCCGATATTCTATTGAATAAATATATTTCAGTAAAATATATAATAAAAAACTTTCGTTTTTAGGAAAACCTAAATTACTTTTTAAATGGCGTAAAAATAAAAATTAAAAGTAATACTATTTTATTTAAATGAATTAAAAAGTAATACCAGTATT
>CAZQWN010000097.1:0-8217 GCA_964596915.1 uncultured Methanobrevibacter sp. | reverse complement strand
TCATCAAAATCTTTTTCAACCAAATATACTTTTCGAACAGGATCCTTAAATGCACCGACAAATATATAAGTCTCACCAACCAAACTAAGATATGGGAGACATTTGATTTCTGTTTTCATATATAATTATTTGTCTTCCATCCTATAAATACTTAATTACACTTAAAATTAACTAATTCAAATCAAAAATAATTTATAATTAATTTTAAAAATTATCTAAAAGAAATTTTAAAATTAAAGAAATATTAATAGAAAAAATTTCATATAAAAACATGAAAAATAAAAAACTCAAAAAATTAAACCATAAGTAATATATAAATTTAACGAAAAATAAAGAATAAAAAAATTAAAATAAGACTGGAAAAAGGACTTTGAAAAAATAAACACAAAATATTACCAAAAGTCCTAACAAATTGACAGTCTCACTTTAGATAACAATCATTGAAACTATTTTTTAATATGAAAAACGACTCATTAAGTAATCATAACATTTGTTTTTTGAAATTGATTAAATTAAATCCAATTTATATTTAATGCATTATTTTATGAAATTAAAATAAAATCAATTTGCAATTCATTTAATAGCTTCAACAGGAGGTAAACTTAAAGATCTTTCAAAAATCTTTCTTGAAAGTTCAATTAACTCCCCATCATAGCTGAAATCCTCATAAAAATAGTAATCATATCCTTCTGCTAAATGAAGCAACAGTATCTGTGTTTTTCCTTTAAATGAGTATTCATCAAGAACCTTGAGTTTTGATTTCGGATAAACTCCATATACCAGTTTATCTTCAGATCGCCTGAAATAACTCATATGATTTGAAAGGATTGTAATTCTATGAGTTTTACTGATTCCTTCCATAGTATCAACTGCTTTAAAACCGACAGGAAGTTCGATAATATCTCCCACACAATAATCATCATTTTCCAAATCCAACTCACAAACGTATGAGTTTAGATTCCTGTATGTGAGCTCGAATGCTAGATATGAATTTCTTGATTTGTTTTCAAGGGGATTGAAAACACGCCTGTTTTTCAAGTACTGACTGTATTGCCAGTCAATCTGATCTTGATGTGCATAAAGTCTTTTGATTTCATCTCTCACTTCCATAAGTGCAAATCCAAAAAGGTTTTTGCCGGATAAATTTTCATTAACACCGTATTCATCATCTGATCTGAAAATCAGAGTCTTATTACCTGTTGAAAGAAGTCTTTTCATCAAATATCTGTCTTGCATGAACTTGTAATAGGTTGAATTTAAAAGAACTGTATATTTGTATTCATCCCATTTTTTGTTTTCCTCATCACTGTATTCATAGTCCAATGATGTGTTGACCTGATTTTTTGTAAAAAGGAACTTGTTGAAATATGCTACTTTACATACCACCATCGCCTGTTTAATTGTATAGTATTCTAGTCCGTTAAATCCTATGGAATTGTCAAACTGGTCAGGTGTTATAAAAGTGTTTACAGTCTCATAGTCCTCATTTATTTTTGAGTATTTGGGTTTTCCATCAGGTGTCCATTTCATCAGTCTGAACGGGATTTTTTCATCATCACCCCATTCATTCTCGTTTATCATAAACTGTTTAGGTTTTTCAAAAAGATAACTGTTATCGGCCAGTCCGTTGTAGTATGCGACATCATCCACATACATAAACATTTCACTGAAATTCGGATACTGCGGGAAAAACAGCCATTTTGGTGCAGGATACTTACCTTCGTCCAAATACAGTTTCTGTTTAATTGTATTATCTTTTGATTCATTGATTTCATTGAGATATTTAACCAAATTATAGTCAAGAATACTGTTTTCACGGATTTTAAATGCAAAGTCCCTGAAGTAGTCTTTTGCTTTAAGTTCCCTGAAATCCAAAAAGGTCAGTATCTGATGATAAATCAAATCCCCCTTCATCATGATATCTTCACTGACATCACTAAATGTTACAAATTCATTATCTAAGTCCAATGGTGATTTGATTTGCTCACTGTCGATTTTTTCATTAAGATATTTTGATATTCTGTCCCAATTATCCTGTTCAAAATACAATATTGATTTGTAATAGTAAGGACGCACATTACCTTTCAAACCTCCAGAATACTCATGAGGCGAAATTTTATTATCTCTTTTATATGCATTATAGATTGCCTTCACCACACTTTGCCCGTTTTCAATGTCACGTCTGATTTCATCCTCCCGGAACATGTCTAAATTCAAACTTAAAAGCAAATCAATGAACTCCGGTGTGGTTGGTGTTGTCATGACAACACTTTTAATGTCCCGACAGTCATAAGGTGGAGTAAGCTTAACGTACTCATCAAAGATATTTTCACTGACTTCATCAGTTTGTGAAAGTTCAAGGAAGCGTTTTTCTATTTTATCAAAATAAAGAGAATCTGTTCTGAATTCTGATATAATCATTTTGGAAATGTAATTTCTCTTATTTTGACTGTAATCAGTACCTTTTAAAAAGTACCTGATTTCTTCAAGAAGAATATTTCTCAAAGCAGTTTGTTTAATATGGCTTCCGCTAAAGATTGAATCTGTGAATGGTCTTGTTGAGTTCAATGTTTTATAAAATCCCTTATCAAGCAAATAATATGAATCTATTTTTCCTGTTTTGATGTCTCTTATCAGTTTTGATTTTATCAAAGCCCAATCATCACCCCAAACATATGCTTCAAAATAGTAATCATCAATTTTTTTAATGAGCTGATTTTCATCAACTATTTCATCTGAAAACTTTTTTTCAAGAGATGTGATTTTAAAAAATATTTCATTTGCTATGTTTTCTTCAACGTCTGGAAAAACATTTAAAGAATTAGCTACATTACTTTTAATAAGTTCGCTGTCAATATTTGAAAATCCCAAAGCTTCACAAAGATTTTTAAAATCGCTGGAAAGCAAATATCCATCCATAATCTGCGAAAAATCCGTATTTATATTTACTGGTGGTCCCATAAACATATAATTCCCCCTTTAATAACTGTTAATTAAATATTTTATTCCTCATAAAAAGGCTGTGGCCTACATTCCAGAGTGTTGTAAATTCACTTCCCGGAGCTATGATTGTATCCCATGCATCCTTATCAAAAACATTACCTATATAAACAATTTTGGTTGTTTTGGAAGCAATAGAATATTCAAATATTTCCATTCTCTTTTAAATTCTCTTCTTGAGCTTATGTTGAACGGAATATCGGGTACAAACACTCCGCCAACAGTTTCATCTTTCATGAAAGTTCTCCCCTTACAAAAAAGGTATAATCCTCTTCAAGCTCAACATATTCCTTGAGAATTTCAAAAATGGTATTTAATGAATCCAAGAATGTTTTTTCCTCTTCACTTGGCTGTGTAAATCGGCAGGTAGAGCTGTGATTGTCTTAGGAGTTATTTCTTTTTTAAGAATCTCTTCAAGTTTTGAATTGTCAACACCCGTTTCTTTTAACTCATCTAAATTTTTATCCATTACGTTCTAATTTAAGCAACATTTCATTGAATTGTGAAACTTCAGATAATATGTTTTTAAAGTATTCAACGGCATTCGGCATTCCCTGTTTTTCATGAACGTCAATTAAATAAAACAGTATTCTGATTATCTCCATGTTTATTCCTACCGGAACATCATGTGCCCTGAAGTATTCAATATCGTCACGAACAGGCTTTTCCTCATCTCCTGATTTTAAATACAGAAAGAAATTGAATAAATGGTCATATAGTTCTGGGTTTTTGTTTGTGTGAAACAGATAGTCTGCAAGCTTGAAATAATTTGAAATAATTAACTCAACATCATATGCATATTTGAAGATATCACATACATACGGTTTTATTTTCTCTTCATGGTTCTGATTCTGGTAAAATTCACACAATGCCATCAGTACCTGTGATGAAACAGGGTTTATCTGATTTGCGATTTTTAAATATTTCTCACAACATTCTACATCCCCCATGGATAGTTTTGAAATTGCATATATATGATATATTTCTTCCAATGGCTCATCAAGGTTCAGTGTTTTTACGTTTTCAATTTCACCAACATACACATCAAACAGAATTTCCTCTATCGGATTTGCAAAGTGGCAGTAATCAATTGTTTTATACTGAGGATTTTTTTCAAAAAATTCATCAATTTCAGTTATGACAGTGTCAAAATTTCCTGAATTAATCAAGTTTATAATGTTTTCGAGAAATTCCATCATATCACCTGGTTAAATATTTATACTAACAACTTAATATCAATTTCTATGTTAATTAAAGAAGAACATTTCAGAAACCTATACACAAACCATGTAATTATCAAGGATGAGAAAAAAATAACTTTTCTTTCATAAGTTCAATTTTTAACAGTATTATGTGAGTCAAAACTTGAACAAACTGCAACCCTACTTTTAAAATGAAATTTACCACGTTTTTCCAATCTAATCAGATTATTCCCAATATTTTCGTAAATAAATTGAGAAAGATCATCAGATTGACGGAATTCAGAAAACTCAAAATAAAATCGGAATGCTTATACACTTTTAACTCCATATTCCATATAGAGCTTTTATATTGTTATTAATCATATACATTTAACTTCCACCCAATATATTTATTTTACTGCATTTAAATAAAAAATAAAGAAAAAATAGAACGAAAAAATTTCGTAACACAAAAACTAACGAAAATTAAAATCACTCAAGTTTTTGAAAGTGACTATGTTTTCAGAAAATAGATTAAGTAATGTTTAAAAAGTAAATTACATATAATATTCATTAAAGAGTTTATAATGTGATTAAAATGAGAACGATTACTATTAAAGGTGGCGGAAAATCAACTAAAAGACCCGATTTAATAATTTTGAAAATTTCAATTGAAATAACTGATGATGAATTTGATGTTGCATTGAATTCAATGACTGATTTAATTAACAATTTAAATGATTCATTGGAAAATATAGGATTTAGTAAAAATGATTTGAAAACCATTAGTTATGATATCGAGCGCAATTATGATTATGTTAAAAAAGGTATTATCAATAAAGAATATGAAAATAAATTTGCAGGTTATGAAATCAGCAAGGAATTAAAACTGGAATTTGATTTTGATACCACCATTCTTTCAAATGTTTTAAATTCTCTGAATGAATTCAGCGAATATCTTGATTTTGAATTAATTTTTTCAGTAAAAGATAAAGATCTTATGAAAAAAGAAGTATTAATTAATGCTACAAAAAATGCTAAATTTAATGCTGAAATTTTAGCTGAAGCATCAGAAGCAAAATTAGGACAGTTATTAAAAATTGAATATGAATGGGACGATACTGACTTTAAATCAAATACTCAATTATATGGCTTTGAGGGATGTATTAGACGAAGCGCAGTTCTCATCAATCAAACAGATATTGTTCCTGAGGATATTGAAATTACAGACGTGGTGACATTTGTTTGGGAATTAATATGATGTATGACTTTAAAAGCCAATATAAAAGAAAATTATTCTTTTATATAAAAAATCATATTGAGTTTAAAATCATAACCAGCCCATTATCAAATCTGAATGAAAATTCTTTATTCCGATGTTTCTCACATTGATTCAGGTCTTGTGAAAAATCATTTAACGAATCCCGGCCATATGACTTTAAAATATTTTCTGAAATATCCAGATAATTCTCATTGACAATCCGATCCATATGAGAAGAATCCAGTATATTTTTCAAATCTGTGAAAGGTTCCAAAATATCAGCAGACCAAATATTTGAATAATGGATATGATAAAACCAGATTTCTTCAGATTTTTTATATTTAAATAATATCCGATTATATGAATCATGAATATTTTCAGTGTTGATTTTCATGTTCAAGTCACTGCCAATTCGACATTCATCATTGCGTTTTGTGCAGTTTGATAACATGTATCTTTCTATAAACTCATGATTTTCTTTAATAGAGTCCCATAATTTAGCATAACCCACATAATCATTGAATCTATCGCCATCCTGAAAAAGCCATCTTTTAAACTGAGGAGCAAATGTGATTTTACCCTTCTCTTTTTTAAATAACCAGCTTTCCATATGAAATCTGTTGGAAAATATGGCATTTCCCAAAACATTATTCGCCGCCATTACAAAACCATCTCACAGGTAAATACAAAAATTTAAATATTTTTTAATTCTTCCCGTATTCTCATTAATGTTTTTCCAAGTTGGTTTTTACCTTTTCCATTGCAGACTCCCCAGTATGTATCATTCCACATGTTACCTTCAACTAATTCCTCATCACCTGTCTCCAATAGCTTTCTGGCCAAATCTTCATGTTGCTGGAATTTTGCTTTGCAGATTTCATACATGTAACTGTCTTTCACATCATTCCAGTCTTTTCTTAATTTGACTCTTCTTCCAAGCTTTTTGGCTTCACGGGGATGCAAATCTGAAAAGAGTAACTTTTCATCATCATCCAAAACCTTTTGTGCCTGAAAGGCGGCTTCAGCATTTTTATACACAATCCCATCATATTCCACATCACTATGATAAAAATTACTTAGAAAATAATATTCTCCTCTAAATGAATCAATCATGCAAATCACCTTCTTATATAATCGAATATAGTTTACTTCACATTTTTAAGCTGCATTGAAAATTATCCGTATCTGTGAGATGATTACACATTGAACAGTGGTTCTTTGAAATTTTCAAAATCAAAACTGTTCACATTCTCATTGTAATACGGTTGAATATCCAGCTGTTGTGCAATTACATCTATAACCTTAAGGTAACGTTCCATCGTATTCGCCATACACTGTTCCTTATCATATTATTGATATATGTTTATAATAAATGTACTATTTTTATTTTTATCTTGCGAGTATTGCTTTTACATAAAAGCATCATTTTTCATGAATAGATGTGGTTTAACCTCAGGTATATGAAAATGCAATTGACACCGTTCAAATCTCTTTCATGTTATATGTTAAATTCATATCCTCACAGGGACATTATCTTTCATGTTATAATATTGGATTTAATGTTAATTAAATTGGATATATTATTTTTATTTTAATTTTAAAGGAAGCACCATGACATTAACGGCAACATCAGATGAATTTGGTTTAAATTTTCAATTGAGATATACATGTGGGATTTCATCTAATCATATCCCTGGGACTCCAGATACTCATCGATTTTATCATTGTCACCGTATTCGTAGTGGTCATAATACCAGTCGGGATCGTTTTTGGCAATTATATGTGGAGAGTCGTCAACACCACCGTAATGTGAAGATCCGAGTGAGGAATATAAGCTTCCGTCACTATGGTAGCTGGAACCGGAGTCGTCTGAATAAGGATTGTGCGGCATAAGAGAACCTGCACAGCCAAGCACCGCCAAAATCACTATAATGCAAATGATTAAAATAGGCAGTTTTCGTGATTCCCGACGCCATCTTTTCAAATCCCCAATCAGATCGGGACTGGAATTTCCGTTTGCATTCTCGACATCAGCGTATACTGCATAAAACGAATAGAGCCAAACCATAACTGCTAAAAGAGAAAATATGCTTACAAACACTCCAAGACTTAAGAATAGGATTCTGATTGCCAGTATCTTTATTCCCTTGTCGGTTTTACCGGCATAAATTGAACCGAGACCGGAAAAATATGAATGTCAGCACCAGTGCAATGTAGATGTTTTTGCCTTTGATTTTCACTCCGCAGTTGGCACAGTAAGAAGCCCCATCTGCAATATCCTCTCCGCATTTTTTACATTTCATGGTTACTCGCTAAATTAAAATACTAATAAACCCTGCATTCCTCACCCAGCTTCATACTGTCAACTCAACATCATAAACTGCAATCCTGCCGTCCCCTATATTATCACCCGCATCTACAATCCAGTAATGCTTTCCCTTTCCACTTGCGGATAATCCATTCAATGAAATGCTCTCTGCAGGCTCATGCAAACTTAATTTCTCCATGAAATGGCTTCGGCAATAGCTTCTGCCTGCTCATATATTTTTTCCCTGTTGGTTCTTTCAAGCTGATTGAAAATATCACTGTATAATGTATGTCCGTCTTTTATGTATCTGAATTTATATATGGTGGATGCGGTAACTATATTGACAGTTCCGTAACCCAGCAATTTTCCGAAAAGCCCATTATTGAAAGCAACGGAGTTGATCATGTTCAAAGGGCTTTGCATTTGAGTAGTGGATATTAAACCGGTTTTACCGAATACCCTTTTAT
>CAZQWN010000096.1:1743-8403 GCA_964596915.1 uncultured Methanobrevibacter sp. | reverse complement strand
CTAATATAATCTCTTCTTGTATAAGCACGAACCATTATTATTCCTCCGAAATAAAAATAACATGACTAAACATGTTTAATTAAAAAATAGCTATATAATATTAGATTCCAATAATAGCTATATAAAAATCATATATCGTAATATATAGAATACTTAAATATATTAATTAAGTCATTAATAAATGTTACCATATTTCAAAAAATATAATTTATACTATTTAATTGAGAAAGAAAATGTAACTTATTAATTAAAAATGTGAAAAAATGAAAATTAAAGGGTTGTTAATATTAAATTATAAAACTGAAAACGATGCTTCATTAATATACAATTCATTAGAAGTAGACAATGAACATTATCTAAAAAGCTCAATAAATAAGAATACTGTTAAATATAAAATAGATAGTGAAAGCTTGGGAAGTTTCTTATCTACAATTGATGATTTAATATCTTCTGAAATCGTTTGCGAAAAAATCATGGACAAAACCAAACAACTATGAAAAATTATATATAAATAAAAATAATAAATATAAACATTAATAAAATTTGTTCGAGAGAGTGTAATTTATGCAATGTCATTATCATCCTGAAAGAGAAGGCACAGATGCATGTGCAATATGTGGAAAATCAATTTGTAAAGAATGTGGATTAGAAATAGCTGGAAAAATTTATTGTAAAGATTGTTTAGAAAAAATTGTTGGACTCAGTTTAGATAATTCTAGACCTCAAGCAGAGCCTGTGCAAAATGAACCAGCACCTGCTGAAGAAGAAAACATATACCAACCACAAGAAGAATATGAAATCCCATATGCTGCAGATGATGCTCAAGAATATAAAGCAATTAGTGACGATTCCCCATACAATATTAAAGAAACTATTGAATATTCAGGAGGATTGGAATCATCTTATTTAAGTGAAGAGGAAAGTATATATCAGGAACAACCAGAAACCATAGAAAAGGAATATTACACTCAAGAAGAAATAAAACAACAGCCTATTGTTGAAGAACCAGAATATATCTATCCCGACCATAATTACGAACCTCCAAAAACAACCGCAAGACAAAATCTTGAAGATAAATATGAAAAGTATCTGGATGATTTATACTTTGATGAAAATGAAGTTCCTTTAGGAGAACAATTAGCTAAAGATGAAGCACAATACGGTTCATTAACTAAAAAAGAATATGCTCCAAGACCAGAACCTAGAGTTGAAACTCCAGAAGAGATGGAAGCAAGAATCAGAGCTGAAATCGCAAAAGAGCAAAGCCTTAAAATGAATCATGAACAAGAAGAAAATGGAATTCACAACATTAATTACAAAGATGAAAAAGAGTCTATGGGTGCAGTAGACATTCTATTAACAATCATATTAATTATTGTAATCCTAATTGTACTATATTACATTGCATACTTATTTGTATTGAATGTTACCTACCCGACATTTATGGATGCAATATTTGCACTTAAAAATCCGCAAAATGTAATTAATGCATTTTTAACCCATTAAATAATGAAATATTTTCATTATTTATCTTTTTTTTAAATTTTTCTAAACTATCTTCATTTTTATATCCCAAAACTCTAATTACTGAAGGATATTTGTCAATATATTGTGAAATCACGTTTTGTGAAATGGGATTTTCCAAAATGCTCAGAACCCTTTGTTTAAAATGAGATGAAAAACCTTGAAGAATAGCTTTTTCCAACTCGGAAATATCCTTGAATGGCCTGTTATCCACAATATTTTTAGCCAACTTGACATTGAAGAGATTAAGCGAAGATAACTCATCGAAACCATAGTTGTTAGCAGTATCTAAAATTGTTTCCACATCCCTAATACCGTAAATGATAGAATCATTTTTTATCTCACGTTTCAACACGTCAATAGTCTTTGAAGGCATCATGTCCAACACGTCATCGAAATTATTGTTCATGATACTTTCCCGAATTAATGTGCCGCTGACTCCCTCAATACGCTCGACAAAAATAAATTTATCCTTAAAATCAAAGCCGATTTTACTTAACGAATTCGAAAAGGAAGTGATAACATAATTGTCTTCCTCCAATTTTCCTTTCAATACGATCTCGCCAGTGGTTTTATCAACAATCTTATAAGGCTTTGGAGCAATGTGGTGACCTGAATTTATTCTTTTCAAAATTTCATCCATTTTTTCAACAGGTTTATATCCGCGAGGAATATAATCAGTATTTAGAGCCTTAAACATTTTACAAAGACATAACGAATATTGGCCGGACCCCATTATTCCCATGGGAGGCCCTTCAACAACAATGTCTGCACCAACAGAAATTGCAATTTCTGCCCTAATTTCTCTTGGCAATATATATGGTATACCTCTACCACTCCTTTCAAACAGACCCGGCACAATAGCTACAAATAATGAAGAAGGAAATAGTTGTTTTGCAGTTTTCATGCAATGAAAATGACCATTATGTAAAGGATTATACTCTGTAAAATCTGCGACCAAATTAATATTAGAATCATTACCGGAAATTTTATACTTTTCATTCAAATCATTGAAAAATAATTCTTTATCACGCATAAGAATGTTTAAAACTTGAGACATAAAATTAAATATAAACATTAAATTAAAAAAAATTTATGTTTTAAAAAAAATAAACTAGTAACTAATTAAAAATCAGTAGGGGATAAAATGGATATCGTGATAAAAAATTGTAAGATGGCAGATAAAACCGGAGAATACAACATTAAAGTTGAAGATGGAAAAATATGTGACATTTCAAAAAACCCTCTTCAGGGAGATGACATTATAGATGCCGGCCATAATTACATAATGCCGGGATTTATTGATCCCCATATTCATTTTAGAGACCCCGGACTTACTCAAAAAGAAGATTTTAAAACAGGAAGTTTGGCAGCGGCAAATGGCGGTTTTACAACAGTTATTGATATGCCCAATACATTACCCAAGACAAATACCTACAATGCACTTAAAGAAAAAATAAAAATTGCACAGGAAAAATCAGCCGTTAATTTCAAACTTCAGGCAGGGCACAATAACCTTGAAGAAATGGAAAAAATGATTGAACTGAATCCCGTTTCATTTAAAGTATTTATGGACCTGGAAAGCGATGAATCTCTAGAAGAGATATTCACCAATTTGGGGAAACTAAAACAGACAACATCATATAATGGACTTGTTGCAGTCCATTGCGAGAAAAAATCCATTGTGGAAAGTGAAACTGAACGATTGAAACAAAAAAAGGAAAATAAACCTATCGATTATAGTTATGCTCGGCCTGCAAAATCAGAAGATGAATCTGTAAAACAGGCAATCAAACTTGCAGGCGAAAATAATTTAAGACTACATATCTGCCATTTAAGCTCCTCCAAATCATTAAGTCTTGCCAAAGATGCCAGTAAAACACAAGATGTAAGCTGGGAATTTACACCACATCACTTACTTATGGACAATTCATCTTATGATACATATGGCACGTTCATAAAAACCAATCCTCCTTTAAGAGAGAAAAAAGATAGTGTCAATATAAATGATTTAGATGAAAATTCAATCATCGGAACCGACCATGCTCCCCACACACTGGAAGACAAAACAAAAGGTGTGTGGAATTCATCTCCGGGAATTCCAAACTTAGAAACCGTTGTTCCACTTCTTTTAACTGAAGTTAACAGAGGAAATATAGATTTGAAAATAATTCCGAAGATATTCAGTGAAAATGCAGCAAGAGTTTATGGATTGGAAAATAAAGGCAAAATAGCTATTGGAAAAGATGCTGATTTTACTGTAATAGATTTGAAAAGAGAAGGTAAATTCAATATCGATGAATTTAAAACAAAAGCAAAATACTCCCCATTTGACGGTTGGAGTTACATTGGAATGCCAGTGATGACAATAGTCAATGGAAAAGTAGTAATGGATAAAATATAACTAATTTTTAAAAAAAAAGAAAAAAAGGTGTGTAATCACACCTATTTATAACATAATGCGTCTTCTGGACATGCTTCAAGACATTGACCACATAAAGTACAGAATCCTGCAATTGGTAGTTTAGGATTGTCTGTTTTGTGAATCATGTCATATGGACATGCTTCGATACATTCACCACATTGATCACATTTAGATGGGTTGAATGTGATTCTGTCTCTAAAGACAGCTTCGCCATTAATGGTTATTTCATATTGTTCCACTTTCAATGCATCGTTAGAACATACTGAAGCACAAGCCCCACATCTAATACAACTTGTGAAAGATGGTTCTGAATCTGTTTCTTCTAAAGCTGGGCATAACATACCGGTTTTGGTAATTACACGGATAGCTTCAGTAGGACATTTGTTAGCACATGCACCAATGAAGTCACATTTTTCTACGTCTCTTCCGATACCTTCTGCGTCTACAGGAGCACCTTCACCCCATTCTACTTCAATATCTAAAGCATCAACAGGACAAAGTTTTACACATAAACCACATGCAGCACAAACACTAGGAATAGCTACAGTTAAGCTAGAACTGTTTGCAGAAATAAAGTCACCAGGACATGCTTCTACACAAGTGTTACATCCAATACATTTTGCTGAATCAAAAGTAAATGATTTGATTTCTTTTTGACGTTTAACTGGTATTTTTTCAGCAATGAATATTGCATTCCAAGGACAAGTTTGTGAACATAAACCACATCTAATACAATCATCATTTACAGTAACAGGACTTCCAACCTCTTCAAGAGTGATTGCACTCACAGGACAAGGTTCTACACAAGTTCCACATCCAACACAATCATTGATGTAAACAGGACCTTTACCTTTGAGATCTAATTCATATTCCGCAGGTTCTTTAACACCAGGGACTCCAATTACATCTACTGGACAAATGTCAACACATTTTTGACACATTACGCAGAATCCTTCAACTTCTTTTAATTTAGCACCAGTGACTTTAATAGTTTCTTGTGGACAAACTTCTTCACATTTACCACATGAATCACAGAATATTGAGTTGAATACCAATCTTTTTTGGATAATTCCTTCAGCGATTTCGTAATCTTCAACTTTTAATGCACCGTTAGGACAAGCATCTGCACATTTAGGTTCTTCACCACAAGTGTCACAGTGAATAATAGTGTTAGGTGTTACTTCAATAGCTGATGTAGGGCAAGTACCTTCACAAGCACCACATTTTATACAGCCATCTTCATTAAATACTATCATTTATAAAACCCCCTTAAATTTAGAATTTTTTAATGAGGTTTCCTTCACTGTCTACAATATTAACTTCAGCTAATCTCATTTGACTATCCATTGAATGGGTAGCACAAGATAAACATGGGTCGTAAGCTCTGATAACCATTTCCATTAAGTTGAAAATACTGTCATCTACTTCTACACCAGGTTTGATGTAATCTTTAGCAACTTGGTGAATACCCATTTCCATAGCAGGGTTGTTTTGGATTGTAGCAACTACAATATTTGCGTAATTGGTTAAACCATTTTCGTCAGATTCATAGTGGTGGATTAAAGTACCACGAGGAGCTTCTACAATACCTACACCTTTACCTTCAGTTCTTTCTAATTCATCTGGGAATTTTTGACCGGATAAATCTTCTTCTAATGCGTTAGCAGCACATTCAGCTGATGCTAATAATTCGATGAGTCTAGCATAGTTGAATAATAATGGTGCTTGAGCATATCCAAATGCATCACGGAAGTCTTTAAGAGCTTCTTGAGCAAGAGGTGCTTCTTTAGGCATTTGATCACAAACATTAATCCTAGATAATGGTGCAACTCTGTAAATACCTTCTGGGTATCCCATTTCTTTAATGTAAGGGAATTTTAACCAGGAGTAAGGTTTTACGTGTTCTGCAACAATGTCAGTGTACTCTTCGTTTCTGTATTCTAATAAGTCACTACCATCTTTGTCTCTGAATCTTACATTACCGTTATATACATCCCAAGTTCCGTCAGGTTTTACGATACCACAGTGTCTGGTGTCACCGAAGTTACCTAATGAGGAAATTAAGTCAATGTTTTCTTCAAAGATAGGAATAGCTAAATCGAGAGTAGCTTGTGCTAATTCTACGTTGGTTTTAGCTCTTTCAAGTAAATCTTTTTGAGTATCAGCGTCTAATTCGGTTGAAATACCACCAGGAGTGGAAGAAGTAGGGTGAATAGGACGACCACCGATTTTTCTAACAATTTCTAAACCGTTTCTTCTGATGTTAATAGCTTGAAGTGCTACTTCAGGCATGTCTTTAATTACTTGGAAAACATTTCTTGTTTTTCTGGTTCCGTTAGGAATGATTAAATCTGGTGCAGCTAAGAAGTAGAAGTGAAGAGCGTGGGAGTGCATGTATGAACCCCAGTTCATGATTTCTCTCATTCTGTATGCAGCAGGTAAAATTTCGTAATCATCAAATCCGAAAATTTGGTCAACTGCTTTAGCAGCTGCTAAGTGGTGTTGTACATCACAAATACCACAGATTCTAGGTACGATTCTTGCTAATTCTTCTACAGGACGACCTTGTAAGAATTTTTCGAATCCTCTGAATTCCATAACGTGTAATCTTGTTTCTTCAACATTTCCAGCATCATCGAGATGTACTGTAATTTTAGCGTGTCCTTCAATACGAGTGACAGGCTCCATAGTAAGTTTAACCATTTTATTTT
>CAZQWN010000096.1:0-1643 GCA_964596915.1 uncultured Methanobrevibacter sp. | reverse complement strand
GCGTGTCCTTCAATACGAGTGACAGGCTCCATAGTAAGTTTAACCATTTTATTTTCCTCCTTTCTGCATTTTCATTGGTACTAAAGCAGCAGGTAATGTGTAAGAGTAGAAAGTTCCTACAATATCATCTAATTGATCAGCAACTGTTTCTGGGTCTACAGTTTTATCTTCTTGTACACCGTAGTCAGATGCAATCGCACTGATCATTTTTGCTCCTTGATCTAATACTTTAGCGGTAGGACCGTAACATCCTCTACATTGGATAGCAATGGAAGGACATTCTGCACCACATAAGGATACGGTTGCAGGACCCATACATACTAAACCTTGAGTAATTAAACATAAATCAGGTTCAGGAGCACCTAATTCAAATTGTCTTTTAATGAAGTCCATAGCTAAACCAGCAGGTGGTTTTTCTCTAGGACATACTTCACAAAGGTTGGTTGAAGGCAATTCAATTGTTTCTCCTCTTAATAATGTTAAAATAGCTTCAGCTACAACATCAGAACGAGGTGGGCAACCTGGAATCATTAAGTCAATATCCATACTTTCGCTTAATGGTCTTACTCTGCTTTCGAGGTGAGGTACATCTTCGTTAGGAATAATTCCATCAGGGTTAACAGTGGATACGGAATTAATGTATGCTTCTTGTTCTAATTCTTCTACAGTCCATAAGTTTCCGAGACCTGGAATACCACCGTAGCAAGCACAAGTTCCATAAGAAATAACCATGTTAGCTTTTTCGTTTAACATTTCAGCTAATTCTCTGTTTTCATCGTTTCTGATTCCACCTTCGACAATAATAATGTCTAATTCAGGTACTTCATCGTATTTAGTATCCATGAGTACAGGGGAAAATTCAAAATCAGCGAATTCCATAACATCAATTAAGGATTCATGGAAATCCGCAATGGATAAGTGGCAACCGGAACATCCGCCTAACCACATAGTTCCTATTTTTACTTTATCTGCCATATTAAATTCCTCCAATCTATCTTTCAGCATCTAATTGTTGTTTTAATGGAGCTGGACCTAATTCTTTGATTCTGTTAACCATCATTTTAACAGCTTGAGAGAATTTTTCACCTTCGGATGCGGAAATCCAATCGTGGTGAACTCTTTCTTTTCCAATTCCCATATCATCAATTAATCTATAAATTAATCTCATTCTACGATCTAATTTGTAGTTTCCAGCATCGTAGTGGCAGTCACCCATGTGACATCCAGCTACAAATACACCATCAGCACCTTCTTGGAATGCTTTCAAAACAAATTGTGGATCAATTCTTCCTGAACACATTACACGAATAACTCTAATATTCGGTGGGTATTGCATCCTTGCAGTACCAGCTGTGTCTGCTCCCCCATAGGAACACCAGTTGCAACAAAACATTACAATTTTTACATCATCAGCCATAGAGTTTCTCCTCCTCTATAAATATTTTTTACGAATTTAAAAAACTTGTGTCTTTCAAATTCAAATTTTAAAGTTTTTTAAAAAATTTTAAAATCTTTTTTTTAAGACAATACTATTTAGGCATGCCTTAAAATCACAATTTCTGTACGTAATGAGCTAGCTCAGCAATACATTATGTACTGATTAATATATTTCATTAATAATTAATATAAAGGTTACTTAGAAA
>CAZQWN010000095.1:0-8657 GCA_964596915.1 uncultured Methanobrevibacter sp. | reverse complement strand
TCGAACCGGTAACAATTGATTCACATGTGGTTTATTTAAGCACTGAACCTAAGTATATGGAATTTTCAGAATATGCCCGTGATTTCGAGTACATATCAATTGAAGCAGACCACCTTAAACTCATGGATAGCGATGCGGATAAAATCATTAAATACGTGAAATAAGGATATGCATGTGGGATGATATGTTGAACATATAAAATTGCTAATTTAATTAATTGGTGAAGTCTTGTATAGACTTCATTATCTTCTTTTTTTTTTAATTCGATAAATGGTACAGCTATTTCATAAGCCATATTGACAGTCAACAAACACTAATTTAACTTTATTTACATCTTCAATAAGGATAAACTCCAGTTCTCTCTTTTTCATGATTTAACAGGTTTTAAGCATTAAATCTTCAAGAGAATATTTTCCATCATAATAGTTTATTATTCATTTATCCTGTAATCTTTTAATATACTTGTTTAATGTGGCTGGAGCCATGTCCAAATTCTTTTCCAGCTCAGACCAGGTAATGTGGTCCTGATTTAACATTGTGCAGATTATATTCTTTTCGTAATTATTTAAGGTACTCCATATTCTAATCCACATTACATGAATCTGATCCATATTGTTGAGGAAGATGTAATCTATTAAGTCTTCATCATATGTTTCATGAGAGGATAATGCATTGTAAAAACTGTTAATGTACATTGGAATTCCTTTTGTGTATTCGTAAAAGCGATTGAATCCTTCTTGTGTGAATTTTATTTCGGAAAATCTTTCTTCAAAATAGGATTCTGTTTCCTGTTTTGTAAATGGGTTTATATTTATTTGTATCATCCTTCCTCCAAATGCACCTGTGGATCCGTTTAACATTTCAATCATGTCTGATGTTTGGGAAACTAATCCTGTCATTACATAACTTACATTTGATTGAAATTGATTGTAGCTTCTCAGCATCCAGAAGAAATCTTCAGGTTTCCTTAATTTCTTAAGCATTTGAAATTCATCTAAAATTATTATAAATCCGTCAATTTCTTCAGTATTTTCTACAACTTTTTGAGGATATTCCATTACAAATTTGTTTATTTTTTTATAGTTGTCTTCTGTTTCAGGTATGGGTATTTCTGCTATGTGTGTCCCTTTTGAGAAACTGTAATCTTTAAGGTTTAATTTGTCAATTAGGTTATTTAATAGAAAAGTTATTTTGTTATTGTCATTTAATTGTTCGTAGATTGAATTGTTCATTTCATCCAGCAATTCCAATAAAACGGATTGTGCGGTTAGTTGAGTATCGTCCTTGCCGACAATTCTTGAAACATCAACATAGGAAACTATGAAATTTTCTTTGGAGTCCTGTTTTATTTTTTGAAGTAAAAAAGTTTTTCCCACTCCTCTCACACCTCTGATAAGAAATGATTGAGAAATTCCCAATTCTAAAGAGTTTAAGTAGTATTCTATTTTTTTAATGTCTTCTTTTTCTGTTGTAAAAATATTTGTCAATTTCATGTATTGGAATGTGTAAAAGTACAATACTCATTTAAAACACCTAATATTGACTGTGTATTTTATCGGATATATGACTTTAACAATTTGATGTACTTCATTTGGATATAGTTTAAAGAATTACTTCAATTGAATGAAGTACTATAAAAATTTGGAACTTTACAATAAAATCAAAGAAAAATTCATGTTTATAAATAATAATACTGAAATATTAGCTGTTGATGATTCCTTAGATAGTCTGGATTTAATGTAAATGAAAACTATGATGATGCGATTGACAAAGTAACAAATATATTATGGTGATGAAAATTAAAAACTATTTTTTAGACAATAATGACATTATCGGATTTATTTACAAACTGGATAATCTTAATCCCGATTCTGAAAACATAGTTAATTCAGGCAATAATCTTTTATCATGTAATAAAATTAATTAGATTAATTGATATATGACTTAAGAATATCATGAAAAAAGGCATTATTTGTAATATGAAAAAAGATATTTTCATGTTCTTCTTTAATATATTCAAATTTCCAATCTAATTCACTAAATTTAATACTAAATATTTTCATAATTCCTGTATAACAAAATAACTGGAGTATAATCAGTATATTGTTCCGATATATAATATACAAACTTAAAAATATGAAAAAACATGTAATAAAGAAATAAAATAACTGATAATTAATTTTTTACTATTATGGTAGGAATCCATATTTTGCCTCATTTAATATTAACATTATCAATTCCAATGCCTATAATTTCACCAATTAAATGCATGTATAATCATGCATAATATCTTTTTCCTCGATTTCCATATGCAGTTGCTAATGCTGAACCAAAGGTTCCATAACTCACAATTGCTTGAGATCCTTGGCGAACAGTGCCCTCATTGTACTTAGTATATTCCAATAATATTTTATCAAATCCATCGATTGATCTTTTAGTAATGTATCTGGTTTCTTGACCAACAACCATTACTTTACCCAGAGCTGTACTACTTGCAGGAATTGAAGTGGTCACCACATCAAAACTAAAATGTATCAAACGTTTTTTAGTCCAACCTTTATTTAAATCATCTGCAGCATAAGTAGCAATAATGTCTGAACTGAATAATTATAATCCTGCAGCTAGAGGTAAACCAATTGGATTTGCAATCAACAAATCAACATCAACTCTAATGGCTACACCACCAATAATGCCTAAAACAGTATCATCTATATAATCATCTAAAAAACCAAAAGTATTATTAAAAACACTATTGATACAATATTCTGGATTTTTTATAAAATCATCCCAATGGAAACTAGTCAATTAATAGATGAAGAGTATTCTGAATTAATATATTTAATTAGTGATTCAATTGACAATATTATTGATTTGGAATTGTTAGTTGAAAATAAAGTATCAGATATTGATTCTAATTTAAAGTTGAATTCAGACTATTTGACTAATATTGTTTACATAATTATATTCATATTTAAATTTACATAAACTTAAAATTAATTAAAGTAATTGGGATGAGTTACATGAACATGTTGATTAAGTATTTGTTGGATTAAATCATACTTTTCTAAGATTTCTTTATCAAATGTAATAAAAAAGATGATTTTATTTAATGAAATTTGTAAACAATAAGATTCGTCAAGTAATTGTGCATCCGGATTGTGAATTTTAATTGAGTTGAGTTCATTAATTTTATTAGCATTTTTTATGAATGTGATGCAGTAATACTTATTTAAAATTCTTATTAATTTATCTAGACTTTTTCGGGATGTTGATCTTATTGTATTGGATAAGTCTGTATCATTATGTCTCAGTATCAAATCATCAATTTCTGTTTCATGCATTCTGAAAAATTCAGAAATTAAATTAATAAATCTTTTTCTTTTCATATTCTCAGGATATTCATTATCCCCGTATTGATTTATAAAGTTAGTTTTTATAGTCCGATGGTGTCTTTGCATATTTAATGGGTCAATACTATTGTTTAAGGAATATTCTTTTATAAAATCAACTATCTTTAAAGAAATTCTCCTAATGCTTTCTATTTTTTTTCTTGATTCTAAACAAACAGTATTACTAATATGTCTTTGATAATTTTTTGATAAATATATTTTACTTTCTTCAAAACTATTATCGTTTGGTAAAACCATAGCTAGTATAATATTTGTATCTAAAAAATGTAGATTGTCCAATTTATCCCCTCAAATATCCGCCAATAGTTGCATTAACCATTTTACGTTCAGCTGGAGTATAATCGGTTTTTGGTAATTCATCTAAATGAACAAGATTTTTTGTTTCATCAATAGTAATGGATAATTCTTTTAAACTACCTAAATAGTCTCTATTCCAAGAAGGTTCTTTATAATTATAGTAATCATCTTTATTTTCAACTCTAACTCCTTTAGCGAAGGTTTTCCAAAGTTCTTTAATTGGGTCTCTTAAAAAATTCCAACATAAATAGAAGTTATTCTCCTCATAAATATAATCTAAATTTGTAATAAATTTAGAAAAAATATTATTGTATTCAGCATAATATGAATCGCAGGGTAATTTTGATTCACATCTAAACATATTTTTAATGAATTCTTCATTATCAAATTGTTCAGCAGATCGTGAATCATGTGCAATATCAAAAACATTAAATTTAAAGGGATACATTATGTCAAATGGAGCATAATCTCTATATATGTCTTTTTTTATATTTTTATAGAATTTTTGACTATTTTTAAGTAAATCTTTTGTAATTGGTTCTATTTCAGGGTATTTAGAAATAAAATCAACATCATTGAATTCATTTAAATATTCATCTTTTAAGATTACTTGGCCGAAGGAGGTAAGTTCAAATTTGTCATGAAAAAAGATAAATGAATCGGATATTGGTTGTGAAAAAGGACCATAAAAATACCAGTAGTAAGGGAGCTGAGAGTATAATTCATGATTGTTCCCTAAAACTTTTTTAATTTTAAATATTAATTTAATCATTAAAGTTCTAGAAATGCCCATATTTCTAACTTTTAATTCATATAAAAGGTATTTCATTAAATTATCAATATCTGATGAATCTTTTTGAACTTCCTTTAACATTAAGACCCTCCTTTATTTATTATTTCTTTTAATATTATTTAAATTTTGATTAATGCAAGTATGTATATATTATGTATAAATACAATATAAACTTTTTCAGAGAGCATTTGAAAAGTAATATGTTTAATTAAAAATAGGGATATTAATTTAATTTTATCCATTCCAATCCTCTATTTTTCGCTTCAATTTCTAATTTTTCAATTGAATTTCGTTTAATAGTTTTTCTTTTATTATTTTCATCTTTGCAATATATTCATAATAAATCCTACCGGTTTTCTTTTCTTTAATTTTTGGCACGGCAAAGTTGAAAATTTATTGGGTTCATATTCTTAAAATCAAATATGACAATTAATTATATAATATTTAAATAAATAGAGAAGTAATAACAGAATAGAATAAAATTAATAAAATTATCCATCAAACAAGATGAAAATAAGGAAAAATAAGTCAAAAATTTTTTTTCCTCAGAAATCAAAAAATTTATTTTGGAGAACACTCAACATTAATCTTTATAAACAATTTATACACTATATAATATTGTTGGTGATTATATGAGAATATGTCCAGAATGTGGTGCTGAGTTAGGTGAAGTGATTGGAGGATATTTGTGCCATGAATGTGGTGGAGGAATGTTTAGCGAAGATGAAGTTATAGTTGCCAGATGTCCTTCCTGTGGTGAGGAGTTAGGCGATTTTTGCCATGATTACTATTGTTATGCCTGTAATCGTTCAGTAAGTAAAGAAGATGCAGTCTATAGTAAAGATATAAGTTCTGATGACTATGATGATTTTGAACAACCTGATTATGATTCCATGATAAATAATGGAGACAGTATTTGTTTAAACTGTACTTATTGGAGCGTTAGTCCCTATGGTGCAGCTCATGGAATGGTTTGCCGTAGAGGTTATCCGACAGATGGTCCGGGCGATTCCTGTAGTGATTTTGTCCAGTCACATCATTTTGCAAGTTATGGTGATGAAGGCCAATACCAATTCAATGAAACAGGAAGAAACACGGCCAATAAGCTGTATCACTGGAGAAACAACCGGTAAGTCATAAATATTTCTTTATGATTTTACCAAAATTTTTTTAAACTTCAATAAACATAATTTAATAACGATTAGATTTAAATGGGGTTTTATTTTATGAGTGAAAAATTTTGCCCTAACTGTAATTTTAAAAATGGAAATGATGATAATTTTTGTCAAGAGTGCGGTTCACCTCTAAATTTATCAGAATATATTGAATCAAAAAAGATAGATAAAACTTTCACCCAAAAAGTCAAGTCATTTTTTGGAAACAAGCGCATAGATGAAATTAACAAAGAAATTGAAGAATTCATAAATCTTTCAAATGACTTAAAAGATTATAATGATGACCGAACTAACCTGACAAGTTTGAAATTAGACGAAAAAGCATTTAAAGAAAAATATTCCAAAATATCTAAATTGGATGATTTCGGCAGTGTTGCATACTCGTAGGAAAATGCCTAAATTTATTTGTAATTTTTAAATTATACTTTAATTTATATACAACAAACTTATATCAAATTAGAATAAAAAATAATAAATATTAAAACTATTTATCAAATTTTAAAGACATATAGGATTAATTAAAATACACGCAACAAGATTGAAATCAATTTAATTGTATCATTCTTATTTTAAACTAAATAAGCCTTACAATAATTTTAAAATCCAGAAAATGATATTTTCATCAAAAGAGAAAAAATTTTAAAACTTTTCAGATAATTAATAGTGAATTCAAAGTCATAACAATGGTTAAATGATGTGTGGGGTATAAATAATAGTATGATCCAAAAAACCCCTACAGATTTAAATTGGTTAGACAAGTTATTAAGTGTTTGCATTAATAAAAAAGGTTTCATTGAATTTAGTGACGATGTAGATACATTATTTATTATTTATGCAATGAAAAATAAAACAATCGAAAATGATTTTTTAATTGTATCAGAGATAGAAAAATGTCCAAAATGTGGATCTAAACTTTATCGGGATGGGAAAGAAAAATTTGAAATAAATAATACTGTTTCTGTTTATAAGCAAAAGTATCAATGCAGTGATGATGAGTGCAATCATAATCTCCGACCATTATGGGAAAATCATTTTAAGCCCGAATCAAATTATACAGAAAGAATCAAAGGTTTAATCTTAAAATTACAATTAATATGTAATGTATCTTATCAACAAGCTGTTGAAATTCTTTATTTATTTACCGGATGTGAAATTAGGCGAGATACAACATACAAATTTTGTGATTAAGAAATTAATGAATTCGTCATAGAAAAAGAAAAAGAA
Source organism: uncultured Methanobrevibacter sp. (assembly GCA_964596915.1). GTDB lineage: Archaea > Methanobacteriota > Methanobacteria > Methanobacteriales > Methanobacteriaceae > Methanocatella. The sequence continues at coordinate 1,758 of CAZQWN010000095.1, read as the reverse complement.
ACACAACAATTAGTAAAAAAAGCAAATATTGAATTTAGTGATTGTTTATCGTATGATGAGCAATATGTGTTCACTGTAGATGAAGGTTGGGTTTATAGATTGTCCGCAATCGATCCAGTATCTAATTATCCATATGCCAACATAATATTAAAAAAGGACGAATTCAACTCAGAAAATATAACAAAATTCTTACGACCCATAGTAAATGAACAAGAGATTAAAACAATCGTTACAGATGGTGCAATATCTTATCCTACAATTATTAAAGAATTAGACTGTAATCACAAAAAATGTAATTTTCATAAAATGCAAAATTTCATGAACAAAACCAGAAGCACATTAAAAGGATTAAATAATAAAATAAAATACAATGAAGATAAAATAGAAAAAAATGAAAAACGAATAGAAGAAATTAAGAATTTAAGGGAAGGTGCAGCAGGTAGGGTAAATTTAAATGATGAAGAAGCCATAAAATTAGTTGATGAGAAAAAGAATCTTGAAATGAAAAACAGAAAATTACGCCAAGAAAATCGAGATTATCGCACTGAAATTAAAGTTTATGAAAAATGCACTCACAATTTATCATTAATGCTAAAATCCAGGACTAAAAAGATATAACCGAATTATTGACGAAATTGATGATGTACCAGAAAAAGTCAGAGGGTTCATACGAAATATACAAAAAGAATAGATAATCTGCTCTTATATACCTCCAGTGACAACATACCAACTACAAATAATTGTATTGAACTATATTTTGGAGTAACATTAAATAGACGATTAAAAAAGAAATATAAAACCTTAAGAGGAGTATTAAATGAAATTTGTTTGAAAACTATGAGGTGGATAAAAAGAGTGGTTTTAAGTTAAAAATTGAAATGAATTTTCCGATGAGTATGCAACACTACCAAAAAAAAAGGAATTAACCTCCCCAACCAAAAGGTCGGAGGGTTATGCTATCATAAATAAAAAAATAAAATTAAGCAATCAAAAGATTGCTTATTTAACTTCTATTCCAGATATAATTTTACACCTTGGATGATTAAAGCTACACCTATAATAACTGCAGCGAAAAGAGGTTGATCGATTGATAATCCTCCAAGAGCAAAGGATATTATACCTAAGATTATAATTAATATAGAAGCGATTTTTCCAAATTGTGAATCTGAAATAAGACCAACAATACCTGCTAAAATCATTAGGATACCAATGATATAGAATTGTAATCCGAAAATAAAGGATAATGCAGTAATGTTAAATAAGAATACCAATCCGACCAGGAGGGTCAGAATTCCAACAATAATATTGACTGCTGAAAAATCGGACACTATTAAAGCTATACCAAAGAATACTAAACTCAATCCAATCATGATGGATAAGAAAGCAGTACTAAAAATAGGACAAATTATAAAAATTAATCCTAAAATTATTGATAGTAATCCAGATATTTGATTTGATTCCATATTTTTTCCTCCAGAATATACTCTCATTGTTTTTTAGGTTCCAACCGCAACGTTGCAATAAATACAATTACCAGCAGAATAGCGGTTACAACCATTACGAATCCCATAGCTTCTTGAATAATGGTATCTACAGCTTTTACAGTAGTACTGTCTTGTGTAATATTATCTGTACCTGCTGCTTGGAGGTAATTTGCTGCATCGTTAAAGAATTGCGGGTCACCTGAATGGTCAGGTGCATACATGTCGATTGCAGTGGAAAGACCTCCCATAACTCCAAGAATTAAAATTACTCCAA
>CAZQWN010000094.1:0-8674 GCA_964596915.1 uncultured Methanobrevibacter sp. | reverse complement strand
TATGTCGGATCAGCTATGAATTCACTTATTGGTAGAATTGAAAGGCATTTAAGCGATGAAAAAAAGATGCATTGGCATGTAGATTATCTGCTTAAAAAAGCCAAAATCAGTGCTGTAATTTACAACCAATCCAGAAGAAAAATCGAATGTGACCTTTCCAAATACATTTCCACACAAAGTGAAGGAATAAAGGACTTCGGCTGCAGCGACTGTGAATGTGAAAGTCACCTATATTACTTTAAAAACAAAAAAGAAGCTATCGAATGTGTTGAAAGTGCATATGATTCAATAGATATGAAATACGAATACTATTAAAAAAATGAAAGTAAATTAAAATAATTTACTTAAAATTTGAACCCCTGTTTTTTCTTATGTTTATATGAAATTTCAAAAGCATCAAGAGCCATTTTTCTTAAAACTTCCAAATCATCATCGTTAATGTTGACAACACTTTCCCATTCCTTTTCCAAAGAGGAAATCTCATTTAAAATATCAATCCCTTTTTGAGTTAATGAACAGTCATATTCAAGGCCATTTTCAGGATTTAAATCAATATCAATTAATCCATATTTTTCCAATTTTTGATATTTTTTCAAATACAAGTCCAAATGCAGATTGAACAAATCATCTTTTTTAGCCTTTTCGAATTGTTTAATCCTAATCTTTTTGTGATGAGGCTTTTCATGTTTTTTGACTTGTTTTAAGAGCTTAATCTGACTTTCATGTAAAAATATGCTTAAGTTTTCACGAACATATGTCATTTTGGACTCTTCAATGATGCCAACCAATGATGAGGCGGGCATGTTAGCCACCGCTTTTAAATGAGGATGTGCCATTTTATCACTTATTTCATCTGACCGAACAGCCCTCTCATGATTCCTCTTGCAGCTTCACGTGCAACAGTATTTGCCGCTTGGGATACTGCTTTTTCTGCCATTTTTTGAGTTTCTGATTTTTTAGCTCTTTTGCCGCCGGTTTGTTGAGCGCCACCGATAACAGTTCCAATGATATCTCCTAAACCAAATGCCGGTGCTTGCTGTGGAGCTTCCTGAGCAGGAACTTCTTCAGCTGGAGCTTGTTGAACAGGCACTTCCTGCTTTTGCTCAATAGCTTCTTCTATAATCTCTTTGGTTTCAGGTGCGACTTCACTTTCAAGATTGTCATCAGAATCGATTTTATTTAATAACAATTCATAAGCGGATTCCGGGTCAACCGCATCCCAGTATTTAGATTTTAATTCAGACAAGTTAATCAGTTCAGACCTCATTGAATCGTCAATAGCTCCAATGTAACTTTGCGGAGGTACTATATCAACCTTTTGAACAATTCCGGGAACTCCCTTTTCATCCAAAACAGATACCAAAGCCTCACCGATTCCAAGCTCAGAAATCACATCTGCAGTTGCAAATTCCGGATTTGGACGGAATGTTTCAGCAGCAACTTTAACTGCCTTCTGGTCTTTAGGAGTGTATGCATGAAGTGCATGCTGTACCCTGTTTCCGAGTTGCGCTAGAATATCATCAGGAATATCTGCAGGAGATTGTGAAATGAAGTACAATCCGACTCCTTTTGATCTTATTAAACGAACAATCTGTTCGATTTTCTTGCCGAATTCAGGTGACATGTCATCAAACAACAGGTGTGCTTCATCAAAGAAGAATACGAATTTAGGCTTGTCCATATCTCCCACTTCAGGCATATTCTCAAATAAAGTGGATAACATCCAAAGCAAGAATGTTGAGTATATTTCAGGAGAAAGTGACAATTTTTGTGAATCTAAAATGTTTATAATACCTTTTCCGTTTTCATCGACCCTGATAAAATCATTCAAGTCAAGTGCTGGTTCAAAGAAAAAGTCGTTTCCGCCTTGGTCTTCTAAAGTAATCAGGCTTCTTAAAATTGTATTGGCGGATTTTTCAGCGATTGCACCATATTCTCTTTCATATTGAGCCTTGTTTTCAACTACATGATTAATCATGGCCTTTAAATCCTTCAAATCAATGATTGGCAATGAATTGCTGTCAGCTACCCTAAATACAATATTCAATACTCCTTGCTGAGCTTCAGACAGGTTCAATATTTTGGAAAGCAGAGTCGGTCCCATTTCAGATAATGTTACACGTACAGGCAGACCTTTTTCACCGAATAAATCCCAAAATTCCACGGGATAAGTCTGATATTTGAATCCCATATCTGCAAGACCGTATTTTTCCACATTTGTCTTGATTTTTTCTGTTTCATAACCTATTTTTGCAAGTCCTGAAATGTCTCCTTTCATGTCCGCTAAAAATACCGGAACCCCCATGTCTGAAAATGATTCAGCCAGAGTTTTCAAGGTTATGGTTTTACCTGTTCCTGTTGCACCGGCTATTAAACCGTGACGGTTAGCCAATTTCGGAAGCAAGAAAACTTTTTCATTTTCATTGCATCCAATCAATATTTTATCTTCTGCATACATGCATTTTCACCCGTTTTCTATTTTTTTAATTAACCAATTAGTTTTTTTAACAAAATTCTGTCTATTGTGAGCCTTAGAAATCCTCTTGATTGCATCAAGGTTTTTAACGAAATTGTCCAGCCATGAGAAAATGTCTCCAGGATAGACTTGAATTTGATATTTTCTAAACAACTTATTTGATATATCTTGTGGATCCTTACCTTTAAGTCTTTCGTGAATTATAACCTCTGAAATTCCCCTCTGCATACAGCTGCAGAATGGCCTGTCCTGACATCTGCACTGCATGAAATCGCTTTGAAGAGCAATCAGTGCATCCTGAAATTTCTTGTCAACCTTTTCTATGGCTTCACCGCTTGATATTATATCCAAAGTTGATTCTGCAAATAATCTTGTTGAAAATTTGATTTTCAATGCATTTGAAATCTGATTATGTATCACATTGGACAGATATGCATTTTCAAACATCTCCAAATCAAGTGCCATAGCTAAAATCAGCACTTTCAACTTATCATACTTGTCCTTTTTCTTATACATGGGAGAATGTCCGACATATCTTTTAAGATAATTGTAATCGTTTAAAGTATTTTTAATAAATTCTGCATCTTCAATTGATAAGAATGATACTGATGTTGCCCTTCCATACTTTGTGACTTCCAGCCTGTTGTTTGGAGTTCTGCTGATGAGTCCCAAATCATCCATCTCATCAACGGCAATCTTTATGCTTATCGGAACATCAATATTCTTGTAAAACTTATTTAATTCATCGAATGATTTTATGGAAGTTGAGGAAATATCAGCCAGTATCTGCTCGTATGAGGACTCCTCATCGTATTCAATAAAGACATCTTCACTGTTGCTTTCCAAAAGATCAAGTGCCATCGCCTCTTCAGATTCGCCCTGAAAATCATTTCCAACTTCAGGTATAAGATACACTATACCCCTATCGTGATATGAAGGTCTTCCCGCACGGCCGAGCATCTGTGAGAACTCATTAGGATTAATCCATTTGTTTCCCATGACCAGTGAGTCAAAAATTACCTGTGAAGCCGGAAAATCAACACCCGCTGCAAGAGCTGCTGTTGTAACGACACATGAAATCTTGCCCTTGTCAAAGTCCTTTTCAATCTTTTCTTTTTTATAATAGGACAATCCCGCATGGTATGCCTTGGCATTGACACGTTTGTTTGTAAGGTAATTTGCAATCTGATGAGTTTTACGCCTTGAATTTGTAAATATTATGGTTTGGCCTCGGAAACCTTTTTTGGATTTGGTGTTGTATTCCCTTTGAACCAGTTTCTGCATCAGGAAGCGTTTTTGAGACTCGTTTCTCACATAAACCAAGTGTCTTTCAAGAGGAACAGGCCTTTCATCATACTTGACCAGCTTCATGTTGAACTCATCTGCCAAAAACTCAGGATTTTTAACAGTAGCTGAAAGACCGATGATTTGAGTTTTTGGATATAGATGCTTTAAGCGCTTTATCAAACCGTTAAGACGTGTTCCACGGTCCTCATCATCAATCATATGGATTTCATCTATTAAAACAACCCCCAAATTAGACAGCGAAGAGGAGTTTCCATTCCTTAACAGATAATCAATTCCTTCATATGTAGCAACAACAATATCTGCCTTGGAAACATCTGAATCAGGGAGATTCAATTCACCTTTTGCCTTTACACGGTTTCTTCCAACCTTGATGGCCACCTTCAATCCTAGTTGAGCATACTTCTTTTTAAAGTCACGATATTTCTGATTTGCCAGAGCAACCAGCGGAGTTAAAAACACAAACTTTTTGCCTTTTAAAGCCTCGACAATACCTGCAAGCTCCCCCACCAGTGTTTTACCTGAACCTGTTGCACTTACAACAAGCAAATCCTCCCCTTTCAATAATCCTTCCTTGATTGCCAAATACTGTACCGGCAGGAGTTTTGTGTTTCCTGAATCAAGAAGCACCTTTTTGAAATTTTTTGGAATTTTGAGCCTTTTCATATCAACAGGAGGAACAATGTGCTTTGATTTTTTGGTCTTATCAAATAAAGTCAGGTTTCTGTTTTTAATGGCATCAAAATGAGGGTCTAAAACTGACAATGTTTTTTCAAGGTTTCCGGTTTTCTCCAAAGTTTTTTTGAGATTTCTAAAGATTGATTTGTCAAATCCCTGAAGCTTCAGCTCCTCTTTAATGGTGTCATGAGCACAATCCTTACAGATCAGCTGATTGTTATGTTTATATGAATATGATGAATTTACAATGGTTATATTTCCCTCAAATGCACAGAAATCACATACCTGTGTGCGTCTGACCTTAATGTTTAATGATTTGAGAAATTTTTCAACCTTTTCATCAGGTGTTGCTAAAAATACGGCCTGAGAACGAAGCAATTTAATGACTTCACCTGGCGGCATTAATTTCTCATTTAAAGTGGAATTGTCATTGAAATTGTAATCCGCAACGAATCTTGAAATGGAAAGAGAATCACCGTCGTGGGAGAATTTAATGTTTCCAACGAATTCCGGTTCCCTTTTATGGTTTAGTGCTCCTTTTGGAGAACCTATCGGATATAATCTCCACTGTTTTTTAATCTTTTTTAAAACTAGCATTATATATTAATATATTATTAATTGTTAATAAGTTTTTAAAAAAAAATTATAAACTGGATGACTAGTCAAAACCCTGTGATTCCAAATAATCATCAATTTCATAATTTTCCCCATATTCGTAATGGTCGTAATAAGCTCCAGGGTCATTTTTAGCAAGATGATACGGAGAAGTATCTACACCACCATAATGACTGCCGCTGCCGCTTGATGAAGAGGATCCTGAAGACAGTAGATTTCCAGTAACTGCAGAAGACACATCTATCTGACTTTCATCAAAACCTAACATATCATAGACCAAATCAGATTGGGAGTATAACTGATTATGATTTCCCAAAATAACACCGTAAACGGTATTTTTACTTTTTGAGTATTCTAAAAAATAGATATCCTGGTACCTTGGAGTATATCCTGAAATGAACTGATCTTCATTAGATGATGTGTCAATGTTATAATCATCGGGAGAAGCCTTCCAGACAATTACATAACTGTCAAAGCCCATTTCATCAGAAAAAGAAATATTTTTAGCGTTTTTCCATGTGAAATTATCACCATTTAAGCTAGTGAAAGAAGCGTCGGGAATAGATTTTTCACCTAATTTATTGCAATAGGAAATATTGAGCTTTAATATCCCGTCACCGCCAACATCTTCATATATGCCATCAAGAGATTGTGTTTGAGAAGAATTTTGAAAAAAATCAAATTCTCCTGCTGAAACAACACCTGATGTGATAAATATAACTAAAAATATTATTGAAATTTTTTTAATATTCATAATACCTTATTCAATATAGTCAAATCTGGTTTCCATGATAATGATTAATGCAAAACCGATTACCGCAACAATAAGACATGGGAAAAGTCCTGAAAAGTTTATAGCAACGGAATTTACAATTTCAACACCAGGAACCCTAAGTGAACCAAGCATTACACCAATAAGAAATGCCATGGTCACTTCCTCATGGTTTTTAAGAAGATAATTCAAGATTTTTGAAAATCCAAGAATTCCTATCAGTGCACCTACTACAAATACGATGATTTCAGAAAAATGCAACTCATGAAGTGCTGTCAACATATACTCATATTGGCCTAAAAGCAAGAGTAAAAATGAACCTGAAATTCCAGGCAATATCATTGCACAGATTGCAATCATTCCTGAGAAAAACAGAACAATTAAAGAATGGTTTGCCGCCATCGGATTTAAGCTAACGAATATGAATGTTAAAATTGCACCAATGATTGCAAATATAAGATTTTTAAGATTAACATGTTTGAGTTTTCTAAATAAAATCACTGCAGAAGCTATGATTAAACCTAAGAAAAATGAATAGGTCAATGCTGTATAAACATCCATACAGTAAGTAACTACCTTTGCAAGAGTTAGAAATGCAACACCAATACCCAAAACCAGAGGTATGAAAAACTTGAAATCAATTTCATCTAACAGCCCATCGATAAAACCTCTGAAATCACCTTTAAATAGAGGTTTTATGAATGCAAACTTGATTTTACTTATAGCTTCAATCAAATGTCCATAAATTCCAGTAATCAGAGCTATTGTTCCTCCTGAAACACCCGGAACAATATCGGCTGAACCCATTAGGAGTCCACGAATAAAAATTAAAAAAGCTTCCTTAATATCAAAACTCAAATTATCACCGTTATAGATAATTAGTTTTACATATGTTAAATAGGTTATGAAAATGTCAGACAAACTGTTAATTGAGTTAAACTACACCATTGGTTTTAAGTAATGCATTTAATTCAGCGATTTTTGCATCTTTTTTAGCCATTTCCAAAGCAAGGAGCTCATCTTTTTCAGCCAACTCCTTTTTGTATTGTGCTTCAGTTATTTTGATTTCAGCATCTTTTTTATTAAGTTCTGCATCCCTTTTATTAAGTTCTGCATCCCTTTTATTAAGTTCTGCATCCTTTAAACTAAGTTCTTTTTTATGTTCAGCCTCAATTTGTGCAAATTCTTCTTCATACCAAATTCTCATTCCTCTTTTTGCAGTTTCACTATCTTTTTCCAACATTTCCAGCAACTCCATAACCTGTTCAACATTATCCTGTAATTTATACTTTATCATTTCTTCTAAAACTTTTGCCATATCTCTCCTTATTGGCCCTTTGATTCCCTCTGATTGAGTGAGAATCATACATAACTCTTTTAGAATTTCAAATCTGTTATTTAAGACAAATATGGCAATTATAGCAATGTTTAAAATAATGTAATTTTCTATTTCCTTATTTTTATAATTGTCTTTAAGAATATTTAACCTTTTTTTAATCTCCTTGTCGTCGATTGTGATGAACACCGGTTGAAGAATATCTGAATCAGTTGAGCGATACTCGGTTTCATGCTCCTCTTTTGGATATGGACTAACAATTACAGACAATAACGGAAGGTTATGTTTACATTTCGAATAATTTTTGTATCCATCAATCATTTTGATTTTGATTGTATCCAATTTAGTGGATTGATGTTCTATATTAATCAAAATTTCAATTCCCCCTTCTATTTCAACTAGCTCAAGCAAATCCATTCTAATTCCAGTTTTTGAGTCTATTACAGTGTCATTTTGGAGCAATTCTTTAAAAACACCGGGCAATCCCAAATTAATGTGAAAATCTTTTGCCCATTGATCACCAGTATATCTAAATGACTTGTCCATCGCATCATGAATCGGTTCAATGTCTTTTACAATCATAATATTCATCTCAACTTATTTTTATTTGAATTTTAAATAAATAATTTAAACAAACTTATATTAGATTTAAAAGTATATAAATTATTTGATATGAATTTAAAGCAATATTGATATGTAAATATAAAAAACAAGGTCACTACAATATTGTTTTTAGGATGTAAAAAATTTAAAAAAAAGAAAATATTGAATAATTCAAAAAGAATTATTCATCATTAAATGGTTGTGGAAGTTCACAGACCCCACTGCCTTTTGCAAGGTATGCGTATGCAAATGCTGCACATATTGCACCGAGAATTGGTCCGACAACATAAATTGGGAAGAATCCCCAGAGATTTGCTCCTCCAAGTAATGTGTCTATCAGGTATGGTCCGAATGTACGTGCAGGGTTGATTGAAGCACCTGTAAATGCTCCTAAAACTGCAATTACTGCAGCTACAGTCATACCAATTGAAATACCAGCAAAACCAGGTTCTGCTTTTTTATCAACTGCTACACCCATAACTACCATCATGAGGAAGAATGTTCCTAAAAATTCAGCAAACATTGCCTGGAAGTAACTGACTCCCATTCCAGGAGCTGTTGCACCTAATCCTCCTATTGTTACTGCTGAAGCACCCAGGAATAGATAAAGTGCCAAACTTCCTAAAACTGCACCGATACATTGTGCAACAATATAATAGATACTGTCAATCAAATCGATGTTTTTGGTTACAAGCAATCCAATTGTTACAGCAGGATTTAAATGTGCACCTGATATCTTACCAAATACATAAATACAAACCATTACAGTTAGACCAAATACCAATGCTATTGCAATCCAGTCTCCAAGACCTCCTAAAATTCCAATTCCGGCATTTCCAGGGTCAAGGCCGTCTGAGATTAAAAGTGTTGCAACAGCTGAACCTGTACC
>CAZQWN010000093.1:0-8754 GCA_964596915.1 uncultured Methanobrevibacter sp. | reverse complement strand
TATTATATAACTGTTTTTATGTTACATATAATATGTAATGGATTTTATGTTACATTAAGCATTTTCTCTAAATTTTTCAACAATTAGTTTTTAATGGTTACTATATGATTTCAAGTAGTCTTACTTTTTATAGGTTAATGTATAAAATTCAAATCGTTTGATTGTACGCGAAGAAAAGTAAATTTTATTATTGGTGATGTTAATATATTATTCTATAAATTGTCCAAAATGGTAACCTTATGATTTTCCATAATCATACTTTTAGTTAATTAATTCTTTTTTGCTATTTTTTAAAATTATTTAAATCATTTCAATTAAATATATACCTTGAGGAATTATTATGAAAATAGCAACTATTTTAGGCACACGGCCAGAGATTATCAAGATGGCCCCTATCATTGCTGAGGTTAATAAGAGGGGCATCGAGCAAATTGTTTTGCATACTGGTCAACATTACGATAAGGAAATGTCGGATAACTTTTTCAGGGATTTGGAAATTCCTACTCCTGATTATAACATTCAGGTAGGTTCTGGCAGCCACGGTAAACAGACAGGACTTATGATGAAAGGTATTGAGGAGATTTTATTGGAAGAAAAACCGGATATTGTTTTGGTTCAGGGCGATACCAATGCAGTGCTTGCCGGAGCTTTAGTTTGCGGTAAATTGCATATTGCCGTCGGACATGTTGAAGCGGGACTAAGGTCTTTTGACATGACAATGCCTGAGGAGATTAACAGGAGAGTCGCAGATATCTGCTCAACAATGTATTTCATTCCAACTGAGGAGTCTGCAATAAACCTTTTGGCTGAAGGATTTTCAAGAAAAAACTTGCTGATTACTGGAAACACTGTTGTTGATGCTTGCTTTAGACATTTGGAAATAGCTGAAAAAAGAGGATTTGAGGAGGAATCACTCAAGGAACTTGACATTGACAATATGGATAATATCCTGACTTTAACTATGCACAGGGCTGAAAATGTGGATATTAAAGAAAGAGTAGTGAGCATTATCTCTGCCCTAAAAGAGTTAAATGACATGAATATTATTTTCCCTATTCATCCAAGAACCAAAAATACCTTGGAAAACTTTGGCCTATTTGATGAGCTGAACAATTTGGATCATGTTCATATTGTAAAGCCAATAGGATATCTGGATTTCCTTCTTTTAACTTCCAAATCAACATTGATATTAACTGATTCTGGAGGCCTTCAGGAAGAGGCAATAACACTTGATGTTCCTGCACTGACCTTAAGGTATAATACGGAAAGGCCGGAAACAGTAACTGCCGGTGGAAACATTCTTGTTGGTTCCAACAGGGATGCGATTATTGAAAACGCCAGAAAAATCCTTGATGATAAAGAATTTGCAGATAAAATGAAAAATGCTGTTAATCCGTATGGTCAGGGCAATGCCGCTGAAAAAACTGTGGATGCAATAGAACAGTATTACAATGAAGGTCTTTTAAACATCACAGCTCCCGAGGATATTATGGATTCATTCACAAGAAAAATGGCTGCAATCACTGAAAATATTACTGTAAGCGAATTTGAGGCAAAGGAAAATGCATTGATTCATATGATGTTCGATGGAGAAAATATGAGGGTCCCGGCTGATGATACAAACTTAAACGGTATGATGATTACTTATGACAAAAGAAAATGATTCAATTTTAATATTCGAGTATTTCACCGCTTCAGGTGAAAAAGATAAATCCATAATCTCAGAAGCGGAAGCATTGATATTTGCACTTTTGGATGACCTATCAGACATTCCAAAGGATTTGGTGATAAATAAATCATATGAAAATGCAGTGCAAAACATTGATAATGTAAATCCGATTCTTATTGAGGGGGATGTGGTTGACTGGCTTGCAGATAATGCATCACAATTTAATAAAGCTATTTTCATTTCCGCTGAAAACAATAACAATTTGTACAACATTACAAAAATCCTTGAAGAAAACAATGTAAAAACCTACACTTCATCAGCTGAGGCCTGTTTTAAGTCATCCGACAAGTATGAATCCTATGAATCACTTCATGATGTCGTACCTCAGCCTCGAACATTCAGATTTAAAATAGATTCAAAAGGATACTGGAAAAGGGCTATTGAAAATTTATATGAAAAATGGCAGGCTGAAGATCCCCTGACAAAACTTAAAATAATCATCAAGCCGTTGGTCGGAGTTGACTGTGAGGATATAGTTGTCATAGAAGACATTGAAGAGTTAACTTTGGATTTGGATAATATTTTCACACCCGGCTCAAGGGTAATCGTCCAGGAATACATTGAAGGGACTGATGTAAGTGTCAGCCTATTGTCCGATGGTAAAACTGCAATACCAATAAGCTTAAACGAGCAATTTGTTCAGCTTGAAAATGATAAGGGAACTTATCTTGGCGGAAAATTGCCATTTGAAAATAAATATAAAGATGAGGCTTTTGAAATTGCCAAAAAGGCAGTTGAGTCAATTGACGGTCTCAGGGGTTTTGTTGGTGTTGATTTGATTATCAATGCTGATGAAAAGGATATCTATTCAGTGTACCTTTTGGAAATCAATTCAAGATTCACAACCCCTTATGTCGGATTGAAGCAAATAGCTAACTTTAACATTGGCAGGTCAATTGTAGAGCTGATTGATGGTGAAATTAATATTGATGATATTGAAGTCTCTCTGGAAGGTGAAGTGGAATTTAAAAAATCCGGAGATAACTTAGAAATTAGGAGAATATAACATGAAAATAGCAGGTTTTGATATTGGTGGCGCAAACACAGATTTGGCAATAATTGACTTTGAAGGAGAAGAGATAAAAAATATTGAAGTTGATTTTGCATATCTTCCTATGTGGAGCAATAATGATGATTTATCGGGGGTATTAGTGGAGTTGATTGAAAATATCTGTCCGGTTGGTGAAATTGATGCGGTTGGAATTTCAATGACTGCGGAACTTGTGGATGCATACGACACAAAAAAAGACGGTGTTTTGGATGTTGTCAGAAAATGTGAAGATACATTTGACTGTCCGATAGCTTATGTCGGTGTGGATGGGATGCTGTCCAGGGCTGAAATCGAGAAAAACCCCCTTAAAGCGGCAGCGGCTAATTGGATTGCAACCGCTCAGATTGCCACACTGATATCTGACAATTGCATTTTCATTGACACTGGAAGTACTACAACAGACATCATACCTATAAAAGACGGTAAGGAATGCGCTATAGGAAAATCAGACTTTGACAGATCAGCTACCGGTGAGCTTGTATATACGGGGACACTTAGAACAAATCTTGCAAGCTTTTTGGATAAAGTTGAATTGAATGGAAAAGAGTACAGGGTTGCATCTGAATTATTCGCTCAAACCGCTGATATCTATACTGTTTTGGATTTGATTAGTGAGGATGACTATGTCTGTGATACATTTGACGGTGAAGGAAAATCCAAAATCGACTGCGCCAAAAGAATTGCACGTGTCGTTTGTGCAGATTTGGAAATGATTTCCATGGATGACATTGTTGAAATGTCTGGGTTCATCCATCAAAAACAGGTTGAGCAAATTGCAGATGGTCTAAAACAGGTTGTTGAAACTCAAAAACTGGATTTAATTGTCACAACAGGTCTTGGAAAAGATATTCTTGATAAGCCTGCAGCAGAACTTTTGGGTTTGAAAGTAAAATCCATGGGTGATATCTTAACTGATGAAGAATGCGTAGTGGCGCCTGCAGTTGGAACAGCTGTAATGATGAACAGATATTTATGAGTATTTTTTTACTCATCACTTTTTTTTAATACCAAACGTCTTTCATTCCAAGCAGATATGCAACGGAATTTGTTATTAAATGAACCGCTAAAGTTAACACGATAGCTATTATAACAAATAACAAGCTTAACTTAACGACTAATGAAACGAGTATCAATGCCATAATTAAAAAATCTAGCTGGTCAAGTATTGGTGCTGGTTTTCCTCTTCCAATTCCAAGCCTTCTTTTTAAAAAACTGCCGATTGCATCACCTAAAAGGGCACCGAAACCAAGTAAGAATCCGATTAAAATTCCTTCAGGAATATTTGTAATTATTGGGGTGATGATATAGTCTGAGAACTCTGCAATAATTTGCGGACCGAAGTATCCTTGAACTGCGCCAGTAATGATTCCAATTATGGTTCCGGCAATCAAACCTCTCCAGGTTACTCCATCACCAATCCAACGATTGCCTTTACTGTCAGATTTTCCAAAATCCACTGGCATACCTCCACCGAATACAAGTCCCGCACCGTTTGAAAAGTATGCCGGAAGTATGAAGTAAAGGGTTGTAACACATGCAATTAAAATCATTTGAATATCCATTCGCTCAGTTCTCCAAATATCTTATACATATAATTTATTGTAAGTAGTATATATGGATTAAGTTTAAATATTACCTTAATTTAAATATATTATATTATGTAAGTTATACTAATGATGTCAAGTTGTTAGTTTAGGGTGATTTGTTTGAAAATTAAAGATACTAAAAGTTTATGCCCGGAGTGTGGAAAACCTCTTGATGCTGAAGTTTTTGATGAAGATGGTAAAGTTTTCATCAAAAAAACTTGTGATGAGCATGGGGAATTCGTAAACACTTACTGGAGCGATGATAAATTATACGATAGGATGGAAAATTACATCCCCTCCATTACTCATGTGGAAAATCCTTGTGTAGAGGATACCGGTGCATGCCCTAGTAACTGCGGATTATGTTCCAAACATGAAACTTCCACTGTTTTAGGATTGATTGATGTAACCAACAGATGTAATTTAAAATGTCCGGTTTGTTTTGCTAATGCTGCAGTTGCAGGTTATAAATATGAACCTACTCAGGATGAAATTAGACAAATGCTTAGGAATTTGAGAAATTTAAAACCTCATCCATGTTCTGCAATTCAGTATGCCGGTGGGGAACCAACTGTCAGAAAGGATAT
Organism: uncultured Methanobrevibacter sp.; assembly: GCA_964596915.1. Classification (GTDB taxonomy): domain Archaea; phylum Methanobacteriota; class Methanobacteria; order Methanobacteriales; family Methanobacteriaceae; genus Methanocatella. The sequence goes on along the minus strand of CAZQWN010000093.1, from coordinate 3,801 downwards.
TGTGGAACTTGTTAAAATGGCAAAAGAAGAAGGTTTCACTCATGTTCAAATTGCTACCAATGGTATAAGATTATCCAAAAGGGAAAATTTAGCTAAAGAATTAAAAGAGGCAGGATTAAATACTGTTTATTTAGCGTTTGATGGTGTAACTCCAGAACCTTATATCAACAATAGGGGTAGAGATTTACTTCCTGACAAAATTCAGGCAATTGAAAACTGCAGAAAAGTTGGATTAGGCGTTGTACTTGTTCCTACATTAGTTAAAGGAATTAACGACCACCAAGTGGGAGATATAATCAAATTTGCATTTGACCACAATGAAAACATCTATGGCGTAAACTTCCAGCCTGTATCATTTGCAGGAAGAACTCCTTCAGACCATGTTGAAGAACAAAGGATAACCATTCCTGATTTTGTAAACATAGTTGAAGATGTAACTGATGGTGAGGTTCCTGTTGATTCATTTTACCCGCCTTCTTTCGTTGAACCGATTGCAGAATTTATTTCATTGCTTGACGGTGAAGATTCAGCAAAAGTCACTTTAAACTGTCATGAGCATTGTGGAATCGCAACATATGTTTTCAGAGAAAAAACTGAAGGTTCAGGTAAAGACAAATTAATACCAATAACAGAATTTGTTGATGTTGATGATTTGGTTGATAAATTAAAAGAATATAATGAAAAACTTAAAAAAGGTAAATTCGGATCTCGTAAAAGGGTTTTAGCAGGTTTGACTGGAAACATGGCTAAAATGGTTCACACCAGCAAAACTCCTGAAGATTTGGATATCGTTAAAATTTTGATTAATGTATTTGCTAAAGGGGATTATGATGCATTGGGAGACTTTTCCAAAGATGCAATGCTTATTTCATGTATGCATTTCATGGATCCGTTCAATTTTGATGAAGACAGGGTTAAAAAATGCGTTATTCATTATGCAACTCCTGACGGCAGAATCATTCCATTCTGTACCATGAATTCAATGTATCGTGAAAGTGTAGAGCAAAAATTTGCTCAACCCTTAAAATAAATTAATTTTCAAATCACCAAAAACTTATTTTTGTATTTGGGACCTCCCAAATACTTCAGTATTTTTTATAACATTATTATTTTAACTAGTGATAAAAATGGATATTATCAAAGGAAAAACATGGACTTTTGGGGATAATATAGACACTGACGTAATTATTCCTGGAAGATATTTAAGAACATTCAACCCTCAGGACCTGGCAGATCATGTGCTTGAAGGTGAACGTCCTGATTTCACAAAAAACGTTCAAAAAGGAGATATTATTGTAGCTGATGAAAACTTTGGTTGCGGTTCATCAAGAGAACAGGCGCCTGTGGCTATTAAAACAGCCGGTGTTGATGCAATCATTGCAAAATCATTTGCAAGAATCTTCTACAGAAATGCTATTAATATTGGTTTGCCGGTAATTGTATCTGATATTGAAGCAAAAGATGGTGACATTATAAGCATTGATTTGTCTAAAGGAATTTTAATCAATGAAACAACTGATGAATCTGCTACATTTGAACCATTTAAGGAGTTCATGCTTGAAATTTTAGAAGATGGTGGTTTAGTAAACCATTACTTGAATGAAAAAGAATAATTCTTATATTTTGGGGTATTAAAATGGATTGTCCGATTTGCGGTAGTGATGATTTGGAAGTTTTAAAGTCAAGACAGAAATCATCAAAGAAAAAATTAATTGAAGAATATTTGTTGAAATGTGAAGATTGCGGCCATGTTTTTAAGGATGTTGTCTCTTTAAAAAAGCCTCAACCATACAGATTAATTATATCCGAGCATGACAAATCTCGAAAGACCACTATTGACCTGTTGCCAAATGATGAACTTGCAAAAGGTGATGTTTTGCTTTCTGAATTAGGTCAGGTTGAAGTAACCAGTATTGAAGTTGGAGATACTAGAGTAAACAAATCAATCATTGAAGACATTGATACAATATGGGCTAATTCTATTGAAATTCCTGCACGTATCGGATTTTCAGTTGATTTGCATGGTGAAGTAGATTCCTATAAACTGGATCTTGAAAGAGATTTTGAAATAGCTCCTGGTGATATAGTGAAAATTGATAAACATGTTGTAAAAGTCCATGTTGTAAAAACTCAGGAGAGAAAATTAACTTCAGGATTTGCAAAAGCTAATGTAATTACAAGGGTTTATTCAAAACCTGTCAAATTCAATAATTACGATTACGATTTAACAAAATACATCTTCAAAAAAACAAAAAGTGGAAAAAAATGAAAGTATATATTCAAACTTACGGATGCACATTTAACAAGGCTGATGCACAAATCATTGCAGGTGTTTTAAACGAAAACGATATGGATATAGTTGACAGTATTGACGATGCTGACGTTGTCATTGTTAATACTTGCTATGTCAAATTGCCTACTGAAAACAAGGTTACCTATCAAATTCAGCAGCTTCAGGAGAATTATCCTGACAAAAAGGTCATTGTAAGCGGATGCATGGTTGAAATAGACCCTGAAAAATTAGATAAGATTGGCCCTAACATTTCATGGATTGGCCCTCACCAGTTAAACAAGTCCGCAGAGGTTGTCAATGCCACTTATTGCGGTGAAGTAATGCGTGAATGCGGATTTTCAAAGGAAAGTAAGGTTGGTGTTCCAAAATTAACTGATGATAGTTTAATTCATATTATTCAAATTTGTGAAGGCTGTTTGGGGGCATGCACATTTTGCTGCACCCGTTTTGCACGTGGCTCATTAAATAGTTATCCCATATCTGATATTGTTGCTGAAGCTAAGCAGGCTATTGAAAATGGGGCCTGTGAAATTCAACTCACTGCTCAGGATACTGCGGCATTTGGTCGGGACAGTGGTGAAAAGTTATCTGATTTAATCAAAGAAGTGGCCAATTTAGAAGGAGATTTCCGTGTACGTGTTGGAATGATGCATCCTAAAAACATTTTAAATGATGTTGATGAAATAATTGACGCAATGAAACATCCGAAGGTATATGATTTTATACATTTACCCATACAATCTGGAAGTGACAAGGTTTTATCTGAGATGAGACGGGGTCACACCATTGAACAATATGTTGGGATTGTTTCAAAATTTAAAAGGGAAATTCCTGGTTTGACACTTGCGGTGGATATTATTGTGGGTTATCCAACCGAAACAGATGAGGATTTTGAATTGACAGTGGAATTGTTGGAGAACATCAGGCCAAGTTTGATACACTTGTCAAAATATCAGCACAGAAAAGGCGCAATATCATCTTCACTTCAAGAAATTCCACGTGATGTTATGAAGAAAAGATCAAAGTTTTTATCTAAAATCAAATCTCAGATAACCGAGGAAGAAAACAAATTACTGGTCGGAACAAATCAAATGGTATTGGTTCTTGAAAAAGGTTCAAAAGGTGGATTTATAGCAAAAACTGATTCATATATTCCGGTTATTGTTGATGATGTTGAGTTAGGTTCTTTCGTTGATGTAAAAATAACTGAAGCAACTGCAACTTATCTTAAAAGCGAATTATTATAGAAAAAATTTTTTTATTTACTTTTTTTCTTATTTTCCATATTTTCACTTAATTTTTATGCTTAATTCTTATGTACTATAACTATTTTTTATTGATTTTGAAAAGCATATTATAATAGGTGATGTGTTATAATATAAGCGATTTTTATTCATTTTTACCGATACCTTTATATATTATTATGTACTACCTTTTAATTGGAGGTGTAATAATGAGTGAATTACCAATCGCACCAGTCGGTCGTATCTTAAAAAATGCTGGCGCAC
>CAZQWN010000092.1:0-8778 GCA_964596915.1 uncultured Methanobrevibacter sp. | reverse complement strand
GGCCATATCGGGTCAACCTGGCAGAACAATCAGTATGTAAGAACCCGTGAAATGGATAAGGTGATTCCCGCTTTTGAAGATTTTATGGAAAGATTCCAGATTGACACACTTGATTTCGGTATGATTCACTACGTTGACCAGATTGAAGATTATGATGAAATAATGAATGGTCCGTTCATGGAATATGTTCGCAAACTTAAAGGGGAAGGAACAATAGCCCATATTGGATTGAGCACTCACAATCCTGATATAGGTTTGTTAGCTGCTGAAAATCCGGAAATTGAACTTTTGATGTTTTCAATCAATCCTGCATATGACATGTTCGGTGCCATGGAGGATATTGAAGAGTACAGAAAAGAAGATGCTTATGATGAGCAAATGTTCGGTTTGAATCCTCAAAGGGCAGAAATCTATGAACTTTGCGAGAAAAACGGAACTGCTCTAACCGTAATGAAAGGATTTGCCGGTGGGAATCTATTATCTGATGAGACTTCACCATTCGGTGTGGCGCTGACACCAATTCAATGCATTCACTACTGTCTTGAACAGAAAGGAGTAAACAGCATTTTTGTCGGTGTAAAAACAGTTGATGAGCTGATGGAATCACTGAAGTATTGTGACGCTAGTGAAGCTGAAAAGGATTACGCTGAAGTATTGAAAAATGCACCAAAACACTCTTTTGAAGGTCAGTGCACATACTGCGGACATTGCGCTCCATGCACATCTGAAATTGACATTGCAATGGTTAACAAATTGTATGATTTGGCTAAAAACAAGGATGAGGTGCCGGCAAGTGTTCAGGAACACTATAACAATTTGAAATATAATGCAACAGACTGTATTGCATGCGGTGACTGTGAACCTAGGTGTCCTTTTAATGTTCACATAGTTGACGTGATGCTTGATGCACAGGATTTGTTTGGATTTTAGTGTCTAATTGGATTTTTAATCTAAATAAATTAATTTTTCTTTTTTAATATTCTATATTAATTTCTAATAATTCACAAATTTTATAATATTCTTCAGATGGAAATTTTTCATAGTCTAAATCAATTTTAGAAATTTCTTCAATAATTTTCGAATCATTTATTTTTTTAAAATGACCATATTTGGCTATATTTTTCTTATTTGTGGACATTGTAGTACCTTCTTTTTGTTAATTGTATATCATTTATATTTTTATTATTTATATAGTTTGATAGTCTTTTTCCATATAATTCATCACATTTTTCATTTATTTCTTCGGTATTTTTGTATTTTCTTGAACAATAATGATGTGAGGATGTAAAAAGCATCATTGATTTCTTTCTTAATTCTTTAACTAAATTTAAGTCTACATATTTTCCCTTCAAAATCCATAAACATTTATTTGCAGCTATTAATTCATATTCTTCCCAATCTCTTGAAAAAATTCCAAAATTTTTGTCGGATGGTGGAGTGTACATATCTTTAGTGTGGTTATGTATGGATGCAACATGACGTCCATTAAATTCATCATCATTATATTGGATTTCAACATTGTTTTCACTTCCTATTTTACATTTAAGTATGTCTCCTGTGGTATAGTCAAATAATAATAGTATTTCATAATCTAAATCAATTGTTTTTCTTATAAATTCATCAACTATTTTAAAAGCTTTATCACTGAATTCTGATGGCAGATCTGATTTTTTAACTGATGCAACATTGGAGGTTTCCAATTTCAGGTATTGTTCCAAATCATTATCAGCCACATCACTTATCATTAGCATAATTATCAAAAATATTATTCTAAGTATCATATCTTTAAATTAGTTTTAATATGTTATAAAAGGTTATTATTTAAAATAAATAGAAATCAACTTAATAAATGTATTTTTAATAACAATTTTCATGTTTAAATTTAATTTCAGTAATCCAAATCAATTTTCATGTAACTATAAATATTTTAGTTTACAATATTATAATCATGGCGTATGAAATCAAAAACAAAAAGAACATATCAACAATCGGTGTTCATGCCGGTCAGGAGGAAGTGGACGAGACCGGTTCAAGGGTAACTCCGATTTATCAGACAACATCTTATGTATTTGACACACCCGAACAGGCTGCAAACAGGTTTGCACTTAAGGAAGGGGGAAACATTTACACAAGATTGACAAATCCGACTACTGAGGCGTTTGAAAAAAGAATGGCAGCTATTGAAGGGGGAACTGCAGCTTATGCAACAGCTTCCGGAATGTCAGCCATATTTTATACAATCATTAACCTGACACAGGTAGGAGACAATATTGTTTCTGCAGATAACCTGTATGGCGGAACATATGAACTGTTTGAAAATACATTAGAGGAATTGGGACGAACAGTCATATTTGTCGACTCACAGTCACCGGAACTGTTTGAAGAAGCTATAAACGATAAGACAAAAGCGATTTATGTGGAATCAATCGGAAATCCTAAACTTGACATTCCGGATTTTGACAAACTGGCTGAAATTGCTCATTCACATGGAATTCCGCTCATTGCTGACAACACTGTCGGTATAGGTTCTGTAAGACCGTTTGATCATGGGGCAGATATCATATCATCATCTGCTACAAAATACATCGGTGGTCACGGCACCACTCTTGGAGGAATCATCATCGAGAAAGGGGACTTTGACTGGATGAACGGAAAATTCCCGACACTGTCCGAACCTGATGAAACATACAACGGACTTGTATTTGCCGAAACATTTGGCGAAGCTGCATTCACAACAAGAATCAGGGCAGTGATCGGAAGGGATACCGGTGCTGTTCCATCACCGTTCGGATCATTCCTGCTCCTGCAGGGTCTTGAAACATTGGGCCTTAGAATTGAAAGGCACGCTTCAAATGCAATGGCAGTGGCAGAACATCTTGAAGCACATCCTAAAGTCGCTTGGGTAACGTATTCAGGTCTTGAATCTTCACCGAACCATGAAGTTGCTAAAAAATACGCTGAAAAGGGCTATGGGGGAATCGTCTCATTCGGTCTTAAGGCAGGCTATGACGGTGCTTTGAAATTCATTGAAAACGTTGAGCTGCTGTCATTTCTTGCAAACATAGGTGATGCGAAATCTCTTGTGGTTCATCCTGCATCAACAACACACTCCCAGCTGAGCGAAGAGCAGCAGCTATCCACCGGAGTCACTCCGGATTTGATTAGGTTCTCAGTAGGTATTGAGGATATTGAAGACATTCTGGCCGATGTTGACCATGCATTGGATAAGGTTTAATCCGCCTTATCTTTCTCTTTTAACTAAAGCATTTCCTTTATTCGAGTTATATGATATATTATCCATATTTTTATAAAGAACTTATTGGAGGATGTAAAAATTTCAAAAAAAATTCTTTTTATACTTTTAGCGGCAATAATTGCAATAAGTGCTCTTTCTGTCGTTAGTGCGCAGGATTTAAACGATACTATCATGACTGATGATTCTGATGTGTCAAAGGATATTGTTTATGATCCTGTTACTGTTGGCGGGCCATGTGATATTGTGGAAGATCAGTTTCCATCATCATGCAATGTGACTCTGGTAGTTCAGGATAAAATTCCTGCCAAAATACAAATAAAACAATCAGGACAGTATTATGGTGATAAAAAAGTGACAATCAAAGTCATCAGCAATACTAACGCCTCACTATATCCGGTTCCGATAACACTTAAGTTTTCAAACGGAAAATCTGCAACTGTAATTACAGATTCAAAAGGTGTGGCGAGTTATAATTTGCCTTTCAATCCCGGAAAGTATAGTGTTAAGGCAAGTATCAATTCAAATTATATTGATGTTAAAAATCAGGTATTGAAAAATATTACAATCAAAAAGGCAGATGCAAAAATTGCTCTTAAAAAATTAACCACTTCATATGGTGCCAAAAAATACATGGAAATTAAGGTTATCAACCTAAAAACCAAAAAAGGCATTGGCGGTGTGAAACTGCTCGTGAAGGTCTATACTGGTAAAAAGGTTAAAAAGCTATATCTGACAACAAACTCCAAGGGCATTGCAAAATATAATGTGGCTGGATTGGATGTTGGGGTCCATAAAGTTAAGGTAAGCGAGGTTTCAAGTGGTGTCAGTGCAAAGGCCAAAACAGGAAAGATTACTGTGAAAAAGGCTCCGACCACATTTTTGGATGAGGTTGATGCAATCTATATTAAAAAGGCCAAAACATATAACATAGCACTGTTCAACAAAAACAACGAAAAGGTCATAAAAGGCATTAAGCTTCATGTTAAAATCTATGACGGCAAAAAATGTTATTCATACACCGTAAAGACAGGAAAATACGGAAGTGAAATTGACATCAGCCATCTGGGAATTGGATTATATAAAGTTGTAGTTACATTTGACGGAAATTCCAGATACAAAAAATGCACTGGTCGTGGAGATATTGATATAATAAGAAATGATGGGCATTATGTGATTTTTGCTTAAAATGCACTTTTTTTATTATTATCATGTTTTAAAAATTTAACAATTTTTATTTTGTAAAATTTTTATTATATTATTTTTTTTCTAAAAATATAGTAATTTATGGCAGTGTTGCATACTCGTCGGAAAAGTCATCTCAATTTTTAAATTAAAACCACTATTTTTATCCAACGTATAGTTTTCAATCGAATTTCATTTAATACTTCTTGTAATGTTTTATATTTCTTTTTTAAGCGATTATTTAATGTTACACCAGATATAATTCAATGAAATTATTAGTAGTAGGCATGTCATCATTGGGTGGGTGTAGAATTGATTTCCCAAAAACTGATGACTCTGGGATTGAAAAGAATAATCTAAGGTTTTTTTCAAATCAGTAAGATATAATCTTTTTTTACATTAAATGTAATCCTTTATCTGACTTATTAATTATTGATAATAAATACTGCAATAGGATTTTCAGTCCTAAAAATATGGTGAGACAATGGAGAAAAAAGGAAAAATCATAATTGGTGTTGTAGTTGCCATCCTTGTAATTGTTATTGCAGGTGTTCTGTTTTTAGCTAATATGGATGTAACTTTAATGTCTGATAATGCACAGGTAACTCTTCCAAACAATTATTCTGTTGATGAAAAGGGTGTTGCAAATTGTGAAGATACAAATATAATTTTCACCCCTGTTTTGGGAGTTTCCGGAGACAGTGAAAAAAATATATACAAAGCAATAAAAGCAAATGGAAAAGAAGCGGGTTATAAAAACATAACTAATAAAACAATCAACGGATTTGAGGTTTTTGATTTTGCAGCTTTCCCTGATAAACTCAAAAACGTGTCATCTGACAGGGAATATAGTTCAGACGGTTCTTACTCATGGGAAACTTATGTTCCAAATTATCCGTATGAAGGATCCACATCTTTAAATGTAAATCACTACAGATTAGTATCTTTCATTAAAGATGATAAAGTAAATTACTTGACAATATTCACTGATAATCCAAACACAAGTTTATACACACCTGAAATAGAAAATATAATCAATAGTATTGCAGATGTTGAGCAATAACTAAAATTTAATGATTTTTAATTAATTTTAAAAATCATTTTTTTTCTTTTTTTGATGTTATTTTTTAACTTTTTTTTATTATTATTTTCGTAAATTTTTTTAATTAAGTAATTGTAATATATAACATAGGTGAAAAATATGGTTTATGATGTAAGGCGAGCTGATTTGGTAAAAATGTCTATTAAAAGAAATAAGTCTGGTCAGGAAATAGTATCTGAATGTTTGGAAAACAAAATTCACATGACACGGCCTGAAAATTATGAATATGATGCAGGTGAAGCCCTTTTTGATATTTTAACACTTGAAAACGCTAATTGGCATTTTGAAAAAGATAACAAGAAAGCAAAAATCAAGGTTGAAACAAGATTTGATGAAGATGAATTAGTAAATTTGGCTTTGAACAATCCCGGAAGTCATGTAAGAATCGCTGCAATAAACAAAATAAACGATGATGATGTATTACTTAGAATCATTCAAAATGATACAGAAAATGATGTTAAAAAGGCAGCTGTAGAAAGATTAACTGAATTGCATATTGAATAGGTCAATATGACTTCGAAAGAATCTAAATTTGAATCAATTGAAAAATTAAATAATCAAGAAGAAATAGCTGGCATTGCTAAAAATGACTTTGATTGGAAGGTTCGTCGAGTTGCAGTGGAACATATTGATGATGAAAATGTCTTGAAAGATATTGTGAATTGTGAATTGACTTCTGCTGTAGCTATAAAAGCCATGGAAAACATCAATGATATTGAATTTTTATCAGATACCTGTTTAAACCATCCTGATGCATTTTTGCGGTTGGCATGCATCAATCGCATATCAGATGAATCACTACTTTTAAAAGAAAATTTATCCTCTCTTTTAGAAAATATGCTATTTAATGATCCCGATAGCATTATTCTAAAAAGCATTTGCGAAAATCCCAATTTAAACAATCAGGAAATTTTGATTGGGGCTGTTAATAATTTTGAGGATATTGATATTCAACGGATATTGATTCGAAAAATCACCGATGAGAAAATATTGGCCGATTTTGCTCTTAATAATGAAAATCCATTTATTCGCCGTGAAGCTATTCAAAATCCAAGTTTAACCAATTTGAATACTATTTCTAAAATTATAGAAAATGATGAAGATGAATTAAACCGGTTAATCGCCATTTATAAGATTCCGGATGAAAAATCCTTCATTGAACTAATTTCAAATAAACTTCTTAATCTCCGATTGACTCAGATGGCTCAAAATACTCGCTTTTTATCTGATGATTATTTTATAGATATTTTAGATACCGGAACTGATGAATACTCACGTCAGGTTGCAGTCAGTTTCATATGTGATGAGAAAATCTTAGATAACATTATTTTAAATGAAACCAGCGATAAAATACGGGCAGATGCAATAAAAAACCCAAATTTCACAAATCAAAAAATAATGGATGACTTGATTTTAAATGATGAAAACCCTAAAATTCTTTTTGAAGTCGTATCCAAGATTGATAATCAGGAACTTTTAGGAAATTTTATTATAAATCATTTGGAGCCAAATGACGTGATTTTTAAAGCTATTTCAAGAGTGGAGGACATTTCTTTATTGGAGAAGCTATCCGTTCATCCGGATTCAAAAATACGTTTGGAGTCTGTTAAAAGAATTTCACAATTCAGTGATGTTGACATTATTTTAAGAGAAATTGCATTGACTGAAAGCGATGAGGAAGTCTGTTTGATTGCAATAAAATCCATGAAATCCAGAAATGATTTGATTGAAGTTTCAAAAAATCGCCAAGAAAAAAACATACGAATGTCTGCACTAAATCAAATTAAGGATAGGAAATTGATTGACAACTATCTGGGATCATTTTTCACTCATTCGCTGAAGGATTTGCCTTTCATATTTTCATTAAATGAAATGGCATTAAATGACAAGGATAGTGATGTAAGAAAGATTGCCACCAGTAAAATTATGGATAAGGGATTTTTAGAGGAAATTGCTGCCGGAGATGATGTAAATCGTTTTGAAGCGCAAAAGAGATTGGACTCACTTTTTGAGGACATCAGGCGAATTGAGCATAGGGCAACATTGGAAAGGTTAATTAAAAATCCCGATAATGATGTGTCTTCAATGGCTCGGGCTAGTTTGGATGATTTGTATTTGTGGGAGGACAGATTATCCAAAATCAATGAAATCGATGATATCGACATGTTAAAGGATATCGCATCCAATGACTTTAACCATTATGTAAGGCTTGAAGCTGAGGGAAAACTGGAAAAGATACTGTTCCATATTCGTTTGGATGAAATTGATTTGCCCGCCAATCAGGAGAAATTAAAAGCCATTGCATGTGATGAAGAATTTAGTTTGGAAATTAGGCAAAATGCACTTTTAAAGATAAATGATGACGCTTTTGTAGAAAAATTTGAAAATATTATTTAGGTATCGGGGATTTTTTCTATCTTAACTTTTTTTAAATTCATTTAGGCAAATATAAATAAGAATAAATATAAATTTTTACTCAACAACTTAGTGTATAAGTTAAATTTATAAGAGGTTAAACTATGGTAAGTGTAAATGTAGAAGCTAAAAAAACCGTAGATGCAATGATTGAAAAAGCTGATGAGTTAAACATCGCAGTAGAAACTTTAGATAATGGCGCTACTGTTATTGACTGTGGTGTAAATGTAGATGGAAGTTTCAAAGCAGGAGAACTTTATACTAAAGTTTGTCTTGGTGGACTTGCAGATGTTGGAATTTCAATTCCGGGAGATTTATCTGAAAAATTCGCACTTCCTTCAGTAAAAATTAAAACTGACTCACCTTCTATTTCAACCTTAGGTTCACAAAAGGCAGGTTGGTCTGTATCTGTAGGTGACTTCTTTGCATTAGGTTCTGGTCCTGCTAGAGCTATTGCATTAAAACCGGCAGAAACCTATGAAGAAATCGGATATGATGACAAGGGTGCTGATTTAGCAATCTTAACTTTGGAAGCAGACGTATTGCCTGGTGACGATGTAGCACAATACATTGCTGATGAATGTGATGTTGATGTTAAAAACGTCTACTTGCTTGTAGCTCCTACTTCTTCTTTAGTCGGATCTATCCAAATTTCCGGAAGAGTTGTTGAAAACGGAACTTACAAAATGTTAGAATTCATTAAATTTGATGTAACCAAAGTAAAACATGCAGCAGGTATCGCACCTATTGCACCAGTTGATCCAGACGGCCTTAAGGCAATGGGCAAAACCAACGATGCCGTATTGTTCGGTGGAAGAAATTA
>CAZQWN010000091.1:0-8869 GCA_964596915.1 uncultured Methanobrevibacter sp. | reverse complement strand
TGTTAATTATTTGCAAATATTATCAAATATTATGTTGCGGTATAATAAATTTGATTTATTATATGTGTAAGTAAAAAATTGTATTCATAAGGAGGAGATAATATTAAAAAAATAGAGCAATCTATTTTACTTATTTTGATATTATTCTTGCTTGTATCTTTAGTGGGAGTAGTTAGTGCATCACAGGATTCGACAATGAATAATATGACATTGACGAAAACAGGTGGTGATGCCGTTCATGAGTCGTCTTCCGGCTATTCAATTGACGATAGCCTACAACTTATCAATGATGATTTATTGTCTGCTACACATGACCTTTCGGATAAGTCTAGTGTTCAGGATATTAAAGATTATTTTGATGGGGGATCTGTTCAGGAAGGAGATACGGTCTATTTGGGAAACAAGGTTTATTCATCCAGTTGGTCTCAATGGGGTGGACCGGTAATAGATGTGAATATCGCTAATGTAATTATTAGTGGTGGAAGCATTTCAAATCCTGACGGATTTTCAACAATAAATGCTAATCAAGCTAGAGTATTCAGTTTCAATGCAGCTGGAATCACATTGAAAAATGTTAAAATTGTAGATTCTCAGGGGGGTAATGAACTGTCGTCCGCAGTTTATATTGCCTCTTCAGACTGCACTATTGAAAATTGTGCATTCGACAGCTGTCAAGTAAATACTGGTGGAGCAATCCGTGGATCAAGTTCCGCTTCAAATACAAAAATTACAAATTGTAATTTTACAAATAATCTTGCTAGATGGGGCGGATCCGGTGGAGCAATCTATCTGGAAGGATCTGCTAATGAAATTGACGGATGTAATTTTGAAGCAAACAAGGCAGATACTAATTATGGTGCAGTATATAGTGCCGGCACAATGGTTGTGAGAAATTCTAATTTCATAGATAATTCTGCTAATAATGGTGGAGCATTAACTATTTTAGGATCTGGTGCTATTGTAGAAAACTGTAATTTTACAAACAATAAGGCTACCGCTTATGCTGGTCAGGGCGGTGCATTAGAATTGATGGGCAGTGATGCTCAAGTTATTAATTCCATATTTAAAGGAAATGAAGGAAACATTGGTGGAGCAGTCTATATTGATAAATCAGGTGCAACCATAACAAATTGTGAATTTGAAAACAATAATGCTAGAGATGGTGGTGCTATTAATGTTTATCATGATGATGCCGTCATAACTGAATGTAATTTCACAAGTAACTCTGCTACTGGTAGTGGTGGAGCTATCTATATTGCTGATGATTGTCACAACGCTGACATGAGCTACTGTAAATTTGAAGACAATTCCGCTGCTTCAGGAAAAGCAATTTATGCTGAAGGCAGTGGTGACGGTAAAGTTTCAAACTGTGAACTTGGAGGATTCACTGATTTAAATGTGGGTAATGAAAATCTGGAATTGATTTTCAATTTATCAACTGACTATTCAGGTATTGTTGTAGGCAATATTGAAGGTGCTGGAGGAGGATCTAAAACTCCTATCGTTGGTGAAGACATCAAATTGGAAATTCTTGATTCAAATGGTGATTTATTTGCCGGACCTATTGTCGGCAGGACTGATGACAACGGTCAATTTAAGTATGATTATTCAGGCATTCCTCTTGGTGATTATAGTTATAAAGCAACATATGGTGAAGGAGATTCCCAAATAGTAAAAGAGGGTTCTTTATATAATGTGGTTTCCGGAAATAAGTTTTCTGACATTCAGGCTGCAATTGATGCTGCAGGCAATGGCGAGACTATTTATTTAATGGGAGTCACTTATACCAATGATGAAGGTAAAAGGATTATTGTCAACAATAAGGCCGTTACAATCATTGGTATGTCCGGCACTGTTTTGGATGGTGAAAATAAATCAGGTATATTCCAGTCCAATGCCAATAATGTAGTGCTTAAGGATATTGCATTTATAAACGGTAATGACAATCAGGGCGGTGCAATTTTTGGCAATTACGGTCTTTTGACTATAGACGGATGTCACTTTGAGAACAATCATGCAAGCCAATACGGAAATGATGTTCACTGTAACGGCAATAATAATAAGATTGTAAACTCTACATTCAAAAACAGTTGTGATTTTGCTGTTATGGGAGGAGCTTCATATTTAACATTAACAGTACAGTCAGATTATGCAAACTCCATTTCAGGCAATATTGAACAATCTAACTTAAGCTATTGGAACGGTTTATCTTATGGTGATGATAATCCTAAATTTCCTATGGTTGCTTTAGCATGTCAGAATGTTGCTTTGGAAATTTACGATTCAAACGGTGCATTGGTAGGCAGCCGCATTACCGGTGTAACTGATAATAACGGTGAATTTAAATATGATTATTCAGAGCTGCCTTTAGGCGATTATACCTATAAAGCTTATTATCTGGATGTAGATCCTGTAGTTCAAAAAGAGGGTAAGTTATATAGTATGGTCGAGGGTAATAAGTTTTCAGATATTCAGGCAGCAATCGATGCCGCCAGTGATGGTGAAACCATTTATCTTAAAGCTGTCACATACACCAATGATGGTGAAATGAAAATTAATAAGTCAGTTTCAATCATAGGTGTTGACGGAACTGTTTTGGATGCAGAAGGCAAATCCAGAATATTCACTATTGCTGACAATAATCATAATGTTGCTTTGGATAAAATCAAATTCATTAACGGTTTTACTGATGAAAACGGTGGAGCTATTAAGATTGGTGATAATTGTGCGAATGTATTAATTTCAAATTCAAATTTCACTGATAACCATGTATCCAATGACAGCTTTATGAGTCATGGAAATGCTCATGGTGGGGCTATTGCCATTTCAGGCAGCTCACACAACGGTATTATCGTAAACTCAACCTTCATTGGAAACACTGCCCCTGCTGGTGGTGGAGCTATTAAAAACTTCGGTGGATATGAGTGGGATGTTATTAACTCCACATTTATTAATAACTCTGCATATGGTCTTTTTGACAACAATCCTTCCGAAGTTCACAACGGAGGGGGAGCAATTTGGACATGTTTGGCTAAGATGAATATATTCAACTGCACTTTCATTGGAAATGAGGCTCCATACGGTGGTGCAATAAGAGGATTTGTTGATATCTACACCGGGAAATTCTATTACAATGTCGCTACCAACGGTAACGGCGGAGGTATTGATGTTACTATAGAACAGTCAGTCGGAAGACCAACCCTTGAATTTATAAATGCCACATTTGTTAACAATACCGCTAAAGGACTACGTTCCGATGACAGGGCACAGGGTGGTGCTCTTCACATGTATATGATTAACCATGTGGACATGATTGACTGTAAATGTTATAACAACACTGCAGACAGAGGGGGAGCCGTTGATTTATATGTTATCAGTACTGTTATAGTTGATAATTGTGATATTTTAAACAATACTGCTCATTCTGAAGGTGGTGGATTTTACATCAACACTGACGGAAAGCCTAGTGAGTTTTTAAATTCCAATATCACAAACAATAAGGCAGGAACCGACGGTGGTGCAATCTATCTTATTACTGATGGTGCATTCTTTGATAACATCACTTCAGTAAACAATTCTGCTCAACGTGGAGGTTCCGCTTTCATTCGTGGTCATGATGCAGTTATTCAGAATTCAAAATTCAATAACAACACTGCTGTCGGTGATGGAATAGCTACCGGTATCGGTGGAGCGTTGGACATTTTAGGTAACAACTGTCAGTTAATCAATGTAACTTCCAAGTATAACAATGCAAGCCTTGGCGGGTCAACATTCATCAGAGGTAACCATACAAAAATCATGCAGTCAACATTTGACTTTAACAACGCCACATTGCGTGGTGGAGGTATAAATGTTGCTGGTAATGACTGTAATGTGACTGATGTCGATGTGTCAGGTAACTTTGCAGGTGCGGATGGTGGAGCGGTTTACGTAAAAGGCCATGATGCATATTTTGTTGATGTATTTTCGTTTAACAATACTGCATGCCGTGGAGGTTCCACTTTCATTGAAGGTGACAATATCATAGTCCACAACTGCACATTAGACAGTAACAAAGCTGTCTTTAATGGTAGTGCTGTCAGTGGTAGAGGCGGCGGATTAGACATCGCTGGTGAAAACTGCCAAATATATGATTTGGATGTTTCAGATAACTATGCTGACGGTGAAGGAGGAGCATTTTATGTAAAAAGTGATAACATTCACTTCTATGATATAATCTCCGAGAATAACACTGCTCAACGTGGAGGTTCATCATATATTTATGGTGACAACATTACAGTTTCCGATTCTAAATTCAATAACAATAAAGCTGTCTTTAATGGTACTGAAGGTACTGGTTTAGGTGGTGCAATTGATGTATTGGGTAACAACTGTACTTTCTACAATGTTACTTCAAGCGGAAACAACGCTTCACTTGGAGGTTCCACATTCATTAGAGGAAACAACACAGTCATTAGAAATTGTACTCTGAACAACAACAACGCTACCTTGCGTGGCGGTGCTTTAAATGTTGCAGGTAATAACTGTAATGTGACTGATGTTGACGTATCTGGAAATATTGCGGGTACTGATGGTGGAGCAGTTTATGTTAAAGGTGACTATGCATCTTTCGTTGAAGTCGGGTCATATAACAACACTGCTAGCCGTGGAGGTTCCACTTTCATTGAAGGAAACTTCATTGATGTCCACAACTGTACATTGGATGGAAATAAAGCTCTCTTTAACGGCTCTGACATTAGTGGTAGAGGTGGTGGATTAGATATCGCTGGTGAAAACTGTACCATTTATGATTTGGATGTTTCAAACAACACTGCTGATCGTGAAGGTGGTGCATTCTATGTAAAAAGTAGTAACATTCACTTCTATGATATCCAGTCAATAAACAACACTGCTCAACGTGGAGGTTCATCATTTATCCTGGGAAACAACATTACCGTATCAGATTCCACATTCGATAACAACAGAGCTATCTTTAATGGTACTGAAGGCACAGGTTTAGGTGGGGCATTGGACGTTTTAGGTAATGACTGTAAATTTATCAATGTTAATTCATTAAACAACAATGCAACCCGTGGGGGATCCACATTCATTAGAGGAAATAACACAGAAATTAAACATTGTGTCTTGGATAACAATTACGCTACCGAACATGGTGGCGGATTGGACATTGCAGGTCACAATTGTACTGTGTATGATGTGGATTTATCAAACAACCGCGCTGACGGTAACGGTGGTGCAGTTTATGTTAAGGGTAACAATGCTACATTTGACCAAGTGGACTCAGAAAGTAACACAGCTAATCGTGGAGGTTCCTCATTTATCGACGGTAACAATACAGTAATCCGTAACTGTGATTTGGACAATAACAATGCTTCCGACAGGGGAGGTTCATTGGATATTGCTGGAAATAACTGTACTGTTGAAAATGTAAACCTTTCAAACTGTAATGCTGCAAACGAAGGTGGTGCAATCTATGTTAAAGGTGATTTAACAACTTTTGACAATGTAATTTCCATTAATAACGTTGCCTCAAAAGGAGGTTCCTCATTCATTGAAGGTAACAATATTACAGTTAAAAACTGTGATCTGGATAACAACAAGGCTGCTGTTCGTGGTGGCGGTTTGGATGTTGCAGGTAATGATTGTACTTTTGTTAATGTAACTCTTTCAAACTGTAATGCTGATGAAGATGGTGGAGCAGTTTACGTTAGAGGTAATAATACAGTATTTGATAATGTGACTTCTTTAAACAACACTGCTCAACATGGAGGATCTTCATTCATTGATGGTAACCACATTATTGTTAAAAACTCTCATTTAGATAGTAACAACGCTACTGTCCGTGGTGGTGGATTGGATGTTGCAGGAGATGACTGTACCTTTGAAAATGTAACACTTTCAAACTGTAAAGCAGATGTTGATGGTGGTGCAGTTTATGTTAGAGGTAATCATGCAACATTCAATAATGTGACTTCAGTTAATAACACTGCTTTACAGGGTGGTTCCAGTTATATTGTTGGAGATGACGTAGTTGTTGAGAATTCCAGATTCAGAAACAACACTGCTACTAAAATAGAAGGTGACCCTTATTCTGGTAATGGGGGTGCAATTAAAATTGATGGTGACAACACCAAGTTCTTAAATAATACTATTTCATACAATAATGCAAACTCCGGTGGTGGAGTATTTATTGAAGGTGAAAATGCATTATTTATGAATAATAATCTCACATTCAACAATGTAACAGGATATAACTCTGCAGGTGGAGCAGTTGCTCTTCAAGGAGCTAATGCCAATTTCACTCACAACAACATTTCATCAAACATTGCCAGTGATAATGGTGGAGGAATGTTGATAGCTAGTGAAAATGCATATATTGAAGACCTCTATGCTTTCAACAACACTGCTGAAAACGGTGGATTTGCAAAAATTTTCTTCGGTGTAAATTTAATTATCAAAAATTCCACCTTCATAAGCAATCATGCAATCGGTGATATTGGAAGAGACAGAGGAGAAGGTGGAGCTTTCCACCTTGATTGGGCAATGAATGCTGATATCCAGGCTAACTTCTATAACAATACTGCAACTAACGGTTCTGCAATTTATATTCAATGGTCTGAAGACGTAAAGATTCATGACTCAATTTTCATGGATAATTATGCAAAATCTTACATGTTGGCAATTGATTATAACAGATGGAACAGTTCCGCTAATTGTACTGTAAAAGGAGTTTGCAACTGTAGTTGTAACTGCAGCATAAATAAAGCAATGCTACATAGTAATGCTTTAAATCATATCCCTAAAGGCATGAATTTTAAAGAGATTACAAATCTTTTAGCAGCAAATGACCATGAATGTGAATGTGACTGCGGTTGTTCTGGAAATTGCGAACAAGGCACATGTAACTGTCATTGTAATGATGAAAAGTACATTTCAACAGTCTATGAAGGTGAAAACATCACTATCATAGTTTATCATAAAGGTGGGGACAATATTGCTAACGCCATATATAATAGGGATGATAGCAGTATTGTGATAAACAATATAACATATCCATTTTATGATAAAGATGGAAATGAAATCATTAAACATACAGAAAACAAAGATGTAACTCCCGGTGAAGTGCCGGATTTCGATGAAATTTACCAATATCCGTTTGAAAACAATCAAGTTATTATAATTGAGGTTTATAACGAGACTGGTGATTTAATTAAAAATGTTACATATAAAGAAATTCCTAAAACTGACATTTACGGTGCTACATATTTTACACTTGAAAATCTAACAGCCGGAAACTACACAGTTAAAGCATACTATGAGAAAAGCACTTATTATTCAGCTATTAATAGTAAAAATGTCTTCAGAGTAATCCCTCCAGTTATTAATCTGGTTGAAAAAATTACTTTGAACGAAACAGTTATTATAGGGGATAATGTTGAGTTCGTCATAGTTGTAAATAACACTAATAACTTTACAATGCATAACATAACAATAACAGAAATATTCAATTCAAGCCAATTATCTTTTGTGGATTACACAAACAAAAACATGTGGACTAGAAACGGTAATGTTTTCACATATGATGGTGCATTGGAAGCAAATAAAACCGCTGACTTCACTGTTATATTCAAAACATTGAAAACCGGTTCTTTAGTAAACACAGTTAACTTGACTTGCAATGAAACTGGAAACAAAACATTCACCTCAAGCAATAGGACTACTGTTTTAAAACTGCTTGACAAGATTACTGTAAACGAAACTGTTTTCGTCGGTGATAATGTTGAGTTTGTCGTGGTTGTAACTAATTGGGGTATTGCAAACGGAACAAACACTTCAAATAACAAGACTATTTATCTTAAATTGCATAATGTTACTGTTAGTGAAATTTTCAATTCAGCTGAATTGCAGTTTGTAAATTACACCAACAAGGATAAATGGGAAACTAAAGACAATAAAACCTTTGTTTATAAAGGAGTTTTAGATGTAAATGAAAGTGCTCAGTTCACTATTACATTCAAAACCTTAAAACAGGGAGTATTTGTCAACACTGTTAATTTGACAACCAATGAAACAGGAAACAGGATTATCAATGCAAGCAACAAAACCACTGTTTTAAAATTGCTTGATAAAATCACTGTCAACAGGACAGTAAATCTTGGAGACAATGTTTCATTCATAATCGTTGTTAACAATACCAATAACATTACATTGCATAATGTGACAGTTATTGAACTTTTCAATTCTACTGAATTGCAGTTTGTTAATTATACCAACAAGGACAAATGGGAAACTAAAGACAATAAGACTTTCATTTATAATGGTGTTTTAAGTCCAAATGAATGTATTAACTTCACTATTACATTCAAGACTTTGACAAACAAGACAATAATTAACAAAGTCAATTTAACAACCAATGAAACCGGAAGCAGCATGGACAGCGCAAACAACACAACTGTTGTTTACAGTCCTAACATGACTGTTGAAAAGATTAGTTTGAATGTAACTGATTTCGTTGTTGTTAATGATGTTGTTGTGTTTAATATTACTGTTACTAACACTGGTGATTGTGTTTTAGGAAATGTTAATGTTACTGAGCAGTTCAAAGCTAGTGAGCTTAAATTCATTAGGATTGTTGGTGATGGCTGGACTGTTTCAAATGACAACATGACTTTCTTGTATGGTAATGGCCTTGTTGGTGGTGCTAATGCTACTGTTACAGTTTATTTCAAGGCTTTAACTAACGGTACTTTGGTCAATAATGTTACTGCTAGGTCTAATGCAACTAAAGATGTTAACAGTTCTTCTAACGTTAAAGTTTACAGTCCTAACATGACTGTTGAAAAGATTAGTTTGAATGTAACTGATTTCG
>CAZQWN010000090.1:0-8880 GCA_964596915.1 uncultured Methanobrevibacter sp. | reverse complement strand
GGAATTTTTTTGAATTTCACTCCCTTAAAAAAATTTTCAAAAAAATTTTTTGATAATTTTTTTTATGATGAAAAAATTGATTTGATATGTAATTTGAAGTGATTTAAATGAGTATAAAAGAAATAAAAAGTTTTAGATTTCCTATAATTAGAAATAGGCTGATGAAAATTCGTTCGGATGAGGCTATGACTTTTTTAAGCATTATTTCGTATCTTTTTTTAGATGAAGTCCAAGAATTAATTCATGAATTGGATGCTAAATTTAATTCTAAAAGAGGACGAAAGGCATATCCAAGAACATTAGTTATAAGAGTATTAATGTTTGCTTTAAAAATTGGAAAAACCAATATTAAAAGTATAAGTTCTTTTTGTCAAGATAGTGCTTTAGTGAACATGTTTACATCAGGTTTTAATCCAAAAGAGGATGTTTATCGAAGATTACTTAAAGAATCAGATCAAAGGGTTTTAAAAAAAATTTTTTTATGCAGTTTGATTGAATTAAATGATTATGGATGGTTAGATTTGGTTCATCTATTTGTAGATGGTACAGATGCATTAGTTAATGCATCTAAATATTATTTAATACATTTAGAAGAAATTGAAAATGTAAAAAAGATTAAAAAATTAGGTTTACTTCACAATGGTAAAAAAGGCTCTCCTAAACGATTTAAACATGAATTAATCAAGTTATTGGAGTCCAATGTTTTTGATGATGAAACTGAAAAAGTACTTAAATTGGCTTTAAAAAATACAAAAATTTATTGTAGAAAAGTTTTTAATAATATAGATGAATTAGAAAAGGCTATTGAGAAAAGTAATAAAAATTATGTTTCTGTTAGTTTTCCAGATGCTGTAATGATGAAAACTAAAAAAGGAGGGTATGATTTTGCATTAAATCTTCAATCAATAATGGCGAATAATCAAATATTGATAACTGGAGTGCTTTTACAAAGACCCAATGATCATTCAGTCTTAGAAGAAGTTTTAAATGAATTAAAAATAAGTTTTGAAATATTAAAGGATTTAAACATGAAATATGGATCAATGCAAGATTGTGATAAATTCGAATTTGAAAATTTAATTGATCAAGCAATCTTCATTTGTGATTCTGGTTATTTTAGTAATGATAATTTTGAAACAGCAGATTTTAATGGTCTGAATTTTATTGTAATGTCCAAACAAATAGCAAGACAAAATAATAACCAAAAAAGAAAACATTGGAACATCCAACTAAAAGACGGTAAAAACAACAAAAATAAGGATAATGTCTCAAAAAAACAATGCATACGTATTGTTGATGCGTACGTATGTCCCAATGAAAGATTAATAAGTTTAGACAGCTGTACACTAATTAATGGAAAATACAACAAACAATCATATGTTACAGGAGATTTACGTGAATTTAGTTTTAAATTCAGTTGTAAAGATTGTGCAGGTTGTCCTTTTGTTGAAAAATATGGTGAAAAATGCAAATGTGCAGAAATTGAGGATAGAATGAGCATGTATATGTATAATATGACTAATGCATTTGCTGAGGGAAAATACAACGAAATATATAAGGATAGATTTGCCAACAGCGAATGCATCAATGGATTTCACAAAACTAAAGATAGCATTTTGAACTTGTTATGCCGTGATTTCACGGCAAATCAAAATGAAATGCTTCTAAGAGGTTTATCCTATAATATTACTAGGTTAAAAGAATTAAAAGGAACATTTTGTTGATTTTTACTCCCTTTAAAAATCAAAGAAAATGTATTTTTCCCATTTTAATAAAAAAAATTTTTTTCTGAAGTGATTTAAATTTTTATTTTAAAAATCCTTTTTTAACCTCATTAGGTAACCTTAGCGTCGTAAAATCACTATTTCCACCAGAAATCGAAATATCTGACGAAAATAGTAAAAAATGGTATACCATTCATATATTTGAATTAAAAAACTAATAAATTTAACTATCCTCAAAAAATACTATAAAATTTAATAAAAATTTTGTTGAAACTAAAACAAATACAAAAAATATTAAAATAACAAATAGAAATGAAAATACTCTTAAATTAATAAAATAACTAAAATTATTTAATTACTTCAAACTCTCTAAAAATACAGTTAAAAAATTATCGAGTTACCTCTTAAAAGAATTGAATTGATTTCACGTGAATATAAAGGGTCTGTTGACTGTGACTGATTGAACTTCTGATTGTCCCTTAAGATTTCAAGTATTGCAAATCTCACTTTATTGTTCACTGCAGCTAGTTTCTTTGAAATTAAATCAGAACTTTCTGAATCTATAATTACGGTTTTATCGATATCTGAATCGGACATTGTAAAATCCCCTATGTTAAATTATAATTGTTAATCTAAATTGCACTGCTTAAAACATCATGATAAGCTTTCAAGTCTTTTTGGCGTAAATTCAATTTATCCATGAGCTCAACAATTAATGCATCAAGCAATACCAAAGCCGAAACCTCAAATGCAGTTCCCATTAAAATCAATTCCAATGGACGATAAATATTACTTATACCGTATATTTCTTGGGGCAATTCGTACATCTGCGCCATTATTTTTTTATCGGCCATATCGATATTTTTCCTAGGAAGCTCTTCAAGTTGACGTTTAATATCTTCATCCCTTTCAAAATTCATGATAGTCTTTGGTAAAAATTCAATGAAGCGTTCTATGTCTGAATCTTCAAGGTTTACAAGCATCTGAGGCAGTGAATCTATGACTATTCTTGCATCAGACTTTTGGGCGAGGTCGGATTCTGTATTGCCGCAAACGGTTAAGAACTTTACATTGTCGATTTTAGAGTCCTCTACTATCTGAGTAATTGAATTGGATTTGCCTGATTTGGATATGATTATGATGATGTCCCCATCCTGGACAGGCGGAGCTATTGTTTCATTGAATACATATACATAAAATCCCAAATGCATCAGTCTCATTGCAAATGACTTGGCAACAAAACCTGACCTGCCTGCACCGGCAAGGAAAATTGTGGTTTTTCTTTCAGGGGCAGTTCGCTTATTTGAAGCTGTCAAAATTATATCCCTAAACTTGCAGATAGATTCTTCCTGATTTTCTAAAACTAATTTTGTTCTATTAAGATTTTTTAGGATTTCATCCAAAGATAAATCCATATATTTTAACTCAGACATATCAATGACCTTTTTAAGCTTTGAAATTGTAAACTGGTTTTACAATATCTATTATCTTAACTGTATCTTCGACATTATTTAAAATATTATCTATTGGTTTATATGCCATTGGAGATTCATCCAATGTTTTCATGGAAACTGATGTTGAATAGATTCCTTTCATTGCCATTTCAAAATCATCAAATGACAAATCCTCCTTGGCTTTGGAACGGCTGAAAAGACGTCCCGCACCATGAGGGGCAGAGTAGTTCCAGTCACTGTTTCCCTTTCCTTTACAGATTATTGATCCGTCGCGCATGTTTATCGGAATGATTAATGTTTCGTTTTTGTTTGCTGAAACCGCACCCTTTCTTAAAATCATCCTGTCCATATCGATGTAGTTGTGAATTGTGGTGAATGATTTGGTAAAGTCCATTCTGTATTCGCTTAAAATGGTCTCGGCTATGGCCTTACGGTTCAGTGATGCAAAGTCCTGCATTATTTTCATGTCATGGATGTAATCCTCGAATATCTTTCCTTCACAGTAAATCAAATCCTTGTCTAATGCCATGTTGTGGAATCTCTTGAATTCCTTCAATGCAGCATTCTGATAATAATCGCAAACGTCAGCACCAATTCTGCGGCTTCCTGAATGGATTACCATTATCAAATCGCCATCTTTAGTTTTATTGATTTCAATAAAATGATTTCCACCTCCAAGAGTACCCATTGCAAAATTACCTTCGCTTCCAGCCTCTAAACTGAAATAACATTTGAGTTCGGTCAAGTCAAAATTCTTCATGAAATGATGAGGTATTGCTCTTTTCTTATATCCGTGAGGGACATTATGATGAATTATATGGTCAAGGCGTTCAAAATCAATCTCATCGACATCAAGATAGACTACCTCCATTCCACAGCCGATATCAGAGCCTACCAGATTTGGAACAACCCTGTCTGTAATTGTCATTGTTGTACCGATTGTACAGCCTCTGCCAGCATGGATGTCAGGCATCATGCGTATGGTCTGGCCTTCAGCGATAGGGTGGTTTAGAAATTGGATTACCTGCGAAATGCTGACTGGATCAACATCATCTGAAAATATTTTGGCTGTTGCATATCTTCCTTTTAATTCAAACATTTTATCCCCCTCACAAAATCGGTTATTAAAATTTATAATTTAGTTTATATTTAAATCGTATAAATAAATTGCTTTACATAAGTTAAATATTTTTAACAAATCTTTAGGTCATGAAACAACTAATCAATAGCTTCAAACATGCAATTGATGAAATAACCATCACAATTTGCATTGAGCGAAAGCCGAAAATGCAGGTTCCGACAATGATTTGCACCTCCATTTTGTGATTGGTATTAAAATTATCAAAAATCGAATGGATTGTCTGCACCATAATGTTTGAAGCCGCAATCAGTACCGAAATGGCCAATACGTCTCTTGAAAAGACACTTGACTACATCAGCACAGAATACGATGAGTTAATCAGCAATAATTTAATACGTTATCCTATTTAACATGATGAGCTTTTGTAGTGAATCGGCAAAGCAAATAACAATTTCACAATAATTTCCCCTCATAAAAAACGGATTGTAATGGGGAATTCTTTTTGGAAAAAAAGAATGAAAAAAGAGCGCACAAGCATCATTTTGTATGAAAAGCATATTGCCAATTAAATATTTTTATTTATGTGACTTATTAATGGAAACAGTTAAAACTAAAAATGGTGCTTAAAGATGATTGGTTTGAATTCCTTAAAAACTATTAATAAACGCCTACGAATATTGTCTAATTTCAAGCCGATCTTCTTCTTTAAGTCCTTACTTTTTTTACAATTACAATTCAGAGAGGATTACAATGTTAAAGGATTACATCAATACGAAAATCAATGAAGCTTATGACTTTATGCAGAATGATACCAAAAAAGCACTTGAAATCTTTGATGAAATTTTAGAAATCGAACCAGAATGCATCGACGCCTTAAACGGCAAGGGATCAACCCTTATGAAAGTCAATAAATATGATGAAGCTGAAAACTTTTTCAACAAATCACTGTCAATACGTGAAAACTCATCTGCACTTCTAAACAAAGGCAACATCTGCAAACACCAAAAAGACTATGACAATGCACTGGCATACTACGACAAGGCATTGAAAACAAACCCCCATCTTGAAAACATCATCCAAATCCTGAAATGTGAAATATCTGAAGTTAATGAAACTAATTTTAATGAATCAAATGAATTGATACAAAAGGGAATTAAACTTAAAAATGAAAACAACCTATGGGATGCACTTGACATGTTCATGAAATCTGTTGAAGCTGATTCCAGCTGCCAAGATGAAGCAAATAAACATATTGATGAACTAAGACTTACTTTTGAAAGGGAATTTATATACGAAGACGGCGAATTTGACATTGACAATAAAATTGACCGCCTGAAAATGCAGGCCATGAAAGCATTGATAAAAGAAAACAATCCCCAGAAAGCGTTGACATTGATGAACCTGATTTTAGAAGAAGATGAAACTGACATCAATACTTTAAACCATAAGGGAGGAGTGCTGTTTATCTGCAGTGAATACCAAAAGGCAATTGACTGTTTTGACAAATGTTTGAAAATTAATGAAGACTATACATGTGCCCTTTTCAACAAGGCTATTGTGCTGAGGGTCATGAATAAACTGTCCGAAGCGTTGAAATGCTTTAACGAACTGCTTAAAGTACCGCAAAACTACGATAAAGTAAAAGCATACCAACTGGAAATCCTGGAAAAGCTCCAAACCGCATCAATAACATGAATCTTTTTTAAAATAATTAAAGATTAATATTAAAAACAACGTTTTTCAAGGCGTCTCTGATTTCTAAAAAACATTCCTCATAGTCAGATAATCCTCCGCCAATGGAATCTCCAATATCCAAATCATCCCAGACACCGGCATATTCCCTTATTGAAAACACATTCTAATCAGTGTATGCATTTTTTAGCAAATTTACATGCTCAATAGTTGCAGTTAAAATCAAATCAATATCATTAATGTTCAAATCAGTGATATTTCGAGACTTATGTCATGACAAGTCCAAACCATGATTTTTAAATACTTCAATAGCTTCAGGTGATGCATTTGACCCTGTAAGGGCAAATAATCATGAAGTTCCATTTAACTTCATGGCCCTCTTATTTTTTGTAATACTAAGTAATAGAAGTTGAATTATAATGATAAAATACTTCACATTAAAGATAGTGCAGTAATTTTCAATGACAATTAAAATTCAACATATATACGTAAAAAAAGAAAAAAAATAGTTTGATTGAATCAAACTAATCAATAATTGTACTTACGGAAACTGTACCATAACTTTTTGTAGTACTTTCCTTATCTACAACTTTACCATCTTTGATAATTTCTACTTTTAGCTCTTCGGAATTGCTGTCTTTCTTACTGACTGCAGCAGCTATGACATCATAATCTGACTCATCAATATCAAACGTCTTATCTCCTACACCTTCATACGGATTGGTAGTATTGCTATCACCTATATGGGCAGACCATGAGTAAGGATAAGTGATTTTAATTTGCACATCACTAGATTTTTGAACCACAATATTGTCATCCAAATTTCCAATGATGCCTGCATTATCTGCTTGTGATGATAATTCATTATTAACGGCTATGACAATAGCACCTGCCAAAGCAATCAAAGCAATAACACAGATTGCAGCAACACCAATCATTTTTGGTCTTGAGAACTCTTCAGGATTAATGAAACCGAAAAGCAACGGAAGTTCACCACCTTCATTGATAGCCTGGGTACATTTATTCGCATCTATTGCAGCATATATTGCCAATAATAATCCAATAATCAAAGAAATAGCAGTAAGAATAACATTATCATTAAAAACAGCAATTATTCCAAATATAACTGAAATAAGAAGTCCTGTAGTACATAAAATTATGCCTCTTTTATTTAACTGAAGGTATATGATATGTCCAACACCACACAGACAGTACAATATACATCCTAAAATAAAGTCAATCAACGGAGCTATAATTTTATTCTTTTGGTCTTTAGCATTATTATGTTTTGCAGGAGCAATATTTTCCAGGTTGGTTCCACAGGATTCACAAAATTTCGCTTCATCTTTGTTTTGTGCACCACATTGATGGCAAAACTTCATATTTTCACCTCAAATTTAAAAAAAAAAAATAAAAGAGAGAATTGAATTCTCTATTTTACACTAATTATGTGACTATAGTAGTAAGAACCACTCCATGCCCTGTGGGTGTGAGTACCGGTTTTACCACATCCAGGACATTTGAATTTGGAAGTAACCTTTACTGTTTTGCTTGTAGATTTGTATTTGTGTGATGCTGGAACATATGACACTTTGAATTTTTGAACTATAGATTTTTTATAGGTTTCTCCGGAACTTGTAAATCCTACAAAATGTTTCATAATATTCAAACCCTGCACTTTCATTTTAGCTTTTCCATTCTTAACAGTTACATATTGAGTCTGTCCAGCGCCTACAACTTTAAGTTTACCGTTTGCAACGTTTTTACCTGATGTTGTTTTAACAGTTATTGTGACTGTTTTTGAACTGTCAACATAAACTACCTGATTTGGGAAAGTTATTTTTGTTTTAGATGGCTGTTTTAAAACGGCAGTTGATGTGACTTTTTTGGAAGTCTTGAAGTTATCTCCTCTGAAAACAGCAGTGTATTTATATGTTTTAATTTTAGATAAACTTACTTTTGCAGTTGCCACACCATTTTTAACAGCAGCTTTGTATGATTTACCGTTTATTTTAAATGTAACTGTACCTTCATTGACTTTTTTACCGTTGCTTTTAACGACAGCCTTTAATGTTGTTTTATATCCTTTGTATTCTGTTACTTTTGATGCGGATATGCTAACTGCTGATTTTTTAATAACCGCAGTTTTCACTACAGAACCTGTAATTCCTGATGTATCTGAAGATATTGTCACGGTCCAGGTTCCTATACCTACAGGAGGTTCAAATGAATATTGACCATTTGAGTTTGGAACAAAGTTTTCGGATACAGTTTTCTTGCCATTAGTATATGTCGCTTTCATAATTACATTTCTTAGAGGTTTTCCAGTGACCTTATCAGTTACTTTTACAGTGATTTTATTGCCGGACATATAATTAGCATCATAATTATTGGCAGTGACAGTCATCTGTCCACCAACGCCCAAAACAGATTCAGCCATTTTTACACCATCATAATCATTTATTGCATATATGGTGTATAATCCTGGAAGTATGCTTTTTGCAGGAATATACTGGGTGAAAGAGGTTCCGTATCCTGTAAATGTATTTCCGCTCCAAACAAGTTTTTCATCTAAATCATAGACATACAGCTTAAAGCTGTATCCCGGCAAATATGATGGTGGTGGAGTGATAGTTCCTGTAATTGATCCCTGCGAATATGATGAAATTTGATATACCCCATTAAGTTTGATGGAGTAAAAATCAGAATGTGCAGTTATTGAAAGTTTATCATCTGATTCATCTTTTGTTAATGAGGAATCATCTTGTGAACCGGCTATTTTTTCATCATTTGTTATAGTGTTTTCAGCTTCTAATGCAGATTCTGGAGAATCCACACTAATTGCCTGTTCGTCATTGCTGTTTGAAATAGTCTCTTCAAAAGAATCCATTTCAGATACTGTATTATTTATAGCATCATCTGATGCTGC
>CAZQWN010000089.1:0-9383 GCA_964596915.1 uncultured Methanobrevibacter sp. | reverse complement strand
TTTATATAATATTTTAAACATACATTAAATAGGAGAGGGCAAACATGAAATTTGAAAAAGTAATTGAATCACACCACTATGACCGGTTTGGAGAATTGTTATACATCCTTCATAAAAACAACCGAAAATACCTAAATGACTCTTTAGCAGAATATGATTTAAATTTACTTCAGGCTATGTGCATGTTCATCATGATTGAGCGAAAGGACATTAACCAACAGGAATTAACCGAATTATTGTTTTTAACAAAAAGCGGAATTACAAAAGCCATCCGTAAGCTTGAAGCCGACGGTTTTATAGAAAGATCAAAATCAGAAAAGGATGCCCGCCAATATGTTTTAAACCTAACAAAAAAAGGTAGAGATACCATTCCAACATTGATTAAAATTTATGAAGAATGGGAAGAGCTGATTGGATTGAATGAATTGGATGATGAATTTTTCGACACATTGACCAAATTAACATACAAAGCCATTGAGTTGAATAGAGAAAAATAATTATTTTTCTATTTAACATGCTATTTTTTAAAGTAATAACAATCAAAAAAAAAAAAGAAATAAGTTAAAATCACCTATTTTACAGTAATTTTAACACTCTTACTAACTGTCTTATAGCAGGAGTTTGCGGAAAACTTAACAGTAGCTGTAAAGGTTCCTTTTTTAGTCAGCTTAGTAAGTTTAAATGTAGCCTGACCTTTTGAATTGGTTTTTGCAGTGTAAGTCCTGCCTTTTACCTTTACTGTGACTTTTTGATTTTTGTAAACCTTGTTTTTATTGGTTTTTAAGGTAACTGTATATTTTTTGGTTTTATCATTAACCTTAAAGGTCTTTTTCGCTGCTGTTAGTTTTGGAGTTGCCTTGTTTACAACGACATTAACATTTATACTGCTTTGCGAAATGTGTGTTTCTCCAGCGTATGTTACTGTTGCAGTATAGGTTTTTACAGCCAATGTTGATGGAATGGCAATTAAAGCTTTACCGTCACCTTGTATTACAGCATTATAATTCTTGTTGTTTAATTTAACAGTTACTGTTCTTCCAACCAAAAGATTTCCTCTTGAATCCTTTAATGTTACAACAATATTTTTGCTTGTACCATATGTAGTTGTTACTTTTGAAACACTTAACACACTTGAAATAACAACATCTGCGACATTGACCTTAATGGATTTTGAAACGGAATTGTAATCATCATTGCCTCCGTAGGTCACATCAACCGTATATTCACCGGAATCAATTTCAAGAGCTTCGGGGTCAAGTTCAAGAGTTGAAACACCCTTGACGATTTCAGATGAATATTCCTCCCCATTATTGAAAACAAAATCAACACTACCGGTTACTGTTTTCGGTAAAACAACCTTTAAAACATTAATTCCGTTTACCTTTTCAGTGGACAATTCCATAGTTGGAACTGACTTTGTAATAATCAAAGTGGAGTATTTGGTTTCACCAGTGACAGGATTACTGATAGTTACAGTATAGTTTCCTTTATCCAAACTAGGTTCTAAAGTTGCAACACCTAAAATATCTGTGGTTTTTTTATATTCGTTAGAATTTATTTTAAATGTAGCTTCCTTATTTCCAATTAAATTACCGCTTCCATCCTTAAACTCCACTTTCATTATTGAATATGAAACGCCAATACCTCCATCAACAATTATTGTTGATTTGATATCAATTTCGGAAAAGACTTTTACATCTTCATCATCCCCAATACTGCACTGTACACCATAACTTCCAGGACTTAATTGAACATCAAATGAAGCTACACCATTGCTATCTGTTTTTAATTCATATATCACATCATTTAAAGAAATATAAACAATTTGATTAACAGCAGGTTTATTGAAGTCAGTTAAGGTGACTGTGAACTTTTCAGAACCTCCGTAATATTTTGATATTTTAGGAGCGGACAAAGTATAATTGGTATAAACATAGTCAAACTGCTTTGTTTGTGAAACGATATTATTGAAATTGCTGTCCCCGATATAATTTGCATATATTTCATAATGTCCTTCTTCAAGATTTCTCAGTGCAAGAACCGCTTCCCCGTCAATAACAGGAGCGGTGTATTTTTTTGACCCCATGGTAAACACTACATTACCTACAGCGGAAGCTTGTGTTAACTTAGCTGTGAAAAATACCAATGTGCCGTGTTTGGATATTGTAAGTGCAATATTAGGAGTTGTTTTATATACTGTTACTAATGATACTTTTTTCTCACCATTATCTAAATTGACAGTTGTAACAGTTTGTGTTCCAACCGGCAAATCAACAATTGCACTTCCATATCCGCTGCTGTCAGTAGTTGCAAGGTATTCTTTTCCATTAGCTATAAATTTAACATTCTTATTAACTATGTATGAAACATTAGAACTGCCAGGTATTCCTTCACTATTTGGATCAATAAAGAATGCACCTATATTTGAATTTAAATACTCACTAGTGGTGGTAACATCATCAATTGTTGAATAAACAAATAGCTGTTTTAAAAGTGATTGGCCTTTATATCTGTATAACACTTTATAATTTCCGACTTCCAAATCAAACATAAAAGTAGCAAGCCCATTTTCGTCAGTTGTAGCAGTATACGTATCATTCAATATAGTTGCGGATATTTCTTCGCCAGTGATATTATTACCCTTTTCATCATACAAATGAACAAAAGCTCCTGAATGACCATAATAACTCCAATAATTATATGAATTTAAAATATAAGGGTTTGTAGTGACTGAAAAATTCCTACTTCCGGAAGAAACTCTGAAATTATCATCACCAGAATAAATTGCATCAACACTATAATCGCCTACAGATAAATTATTAAGAATTAATCTGGCAACAGCAATAGTTCCATCCTGTTTAGTAGTTTCATTTTGAACTTTTACTCGATACACATTTCCTAAAACAATGAAACTCACATAACCTGAAGCATGTGGTGAATTTAACACTGCATTAATAATTATATATGAACCTGATTGGGAAACTGTAATTGATGTTTCAGAATCCACCTGTGATACTTCCAAAGTGAACTGTTTTTCCTCACCATTAATCGGGTTAACGACAGATACTGAATATTTATCAGCAGCTAAAATGATTTTAGCAGTAGCCACACCTAATTTATCTGTTACAGCATTGAAAACTTCCGTATTAGAATTTCTTCCATAAAGCGTAAGGACAAATGAAATTTTCTCATTTGAAAGCATTTCACCATTAACATCTACAAATGATGCTGAAATATAAGAATTTAAAAAGTCCTGAACAGCGTCACTAGCGATAATTGTTGATAAAACTGTAAATTTGGATGATACAGTTTTTTGACCGTATTGTGCACGTACATCATAAACTCCAACAGGCAAATCTGCAAAATCAAGACTAACTTGACCATTGTTGTCAGTTTTTACATTGTAATCTTTTCCGTTAACTGAAATTTTAACATAAACTCCGCTTTTAACATTGTCTCCCTCATATAATGTTGCAACATATTTTTCAGAGCCCCCATAGAATTTAGAAACATCATTAGCTTTAATAGTTATCGCTTCAGAAGTTTTAACCACATTAACAGTGAAGTCAAGGAGATTGGAAACAACTCTGCTGGATTCAAATTGTGCTTTTACATCATATGTTCCTTCTTTTTCAAAGGTAAAGTTCAGGCAAGCTTTTCCGTTTTCAACCTTTGCAAAATAATTTTCGCCGTTAATTGTGAATGTCACAATACCGTCCAGCGAATGCTGAGTTCCATCCATAACATAATTTTGAGGAAGGTCCAATTGGATATTTATCAACTCACCTACACGGACATTGCTGAGAGAACTGCTGGAGGTTTTATCGACATCAATTGATACGTCAGTCAGGGTATTTGAACGAGTGAATGCTTTAATACATGCCACTCCAGGTTTGATTATTTGTGATAAATCAGTCCAGTTCTTACCATCAGAACTGAAAAATGAAATGCCACTTTCGTAATTCATCCTATTAATTCCATCTGCATCGCAAATAGGGATATAAACTGTTGAGCCATCATTGAAGAATTTGACTACAATTTCAAATGAATCTCCTTTTTTCAAGGAAACCTCTTTTTCCAGAGGTATTGTGTAATATCCTGTTTCATGAACTCCGCTTTGGCTTGTAACTAGATTTCCATTTAAATATATGGAAACTGTGAAGTTTGACGGTTCATCAAAGTATGTTGAAAATGCAGACAGTATTTCATCTTTTTTAGCTGTGAATTTATTCTTTATATATGCCTGATTACCCTGTATTGTATGGTAACCGCTTTTTCCTGCATAATCATACTGATAAATGTCACTGTATTTCCTGCCATCGTTGAACATGAAAGTGTATCCGAAACTTATAGGCTGCATGTAAGACAAGTATCCGAAACCGTCAGAGCCCCAATCCGTACCCCAACTGTTTTTGATTATCCATGCACCGACTGCCTTATTTCCCAAAAAGTCATTACTGACAAATTCATCGTCCCAACCGACAATTGTTACTGCATGACCCTGGCTTTGTGATAAATCAATACCTATGGAAACTGCACCGTACTGCAATACTGCCTGTTTGATAATATCATTATCATAGAAATTTTCCCTTTCAGGCAAAATATAGACGTTTTGCACATGTATTACTGAATCATATATTACGGATAATGCTGAATAATCATCATAAACATCATTTACATCGTAAGTTGGTCCGAACCAACCTGCCAGGTAAGCTATAACCATGTATAAATTTCCACCGCTAGATGGTCCGATATCCAAATCAAATAATGCATATTCAGACATTAAGTTTTTGACATTTTCTTCAGAAAAATCATATTCAATTCCGGTTGCTTTCTTAAGGCATGATTCCAATGTTGCAATACCTGAAAATGCCCAACAGTTTCCTCCCTGAATTTGGTCTTTTGCAGGGGTAACATAACCATACTGTCTTGAATCATAAAAAGAAGGCATGGTATCAGGTAATGCTGCAGTAAAGTTAATCACTGGAACGGACTCATAATAGTCCATGTCATAAACGTTTCCATATACTAAAATCTTAAGTGAACTGTCATAATCGTTATTGTTTTCAATAACATTTTTACTGTCTCCGTCAATAAAGACAATAGCTCCATCATTAGCTGTTGAATCTGTAAAATGATTATTTGTTATGCTGAATGAATCTGATAACCTGTTGAATATGCTTCCACCAATGCTTGCATGAGTGTTTTTGAAGTTATTTCCATTAAGGTCAACTTTTCCATACATATTGTAGATTGAACCGCCGTAATAGTTTGCAGCAGTGTCAATAAAATCAGTGTTTTTAATATTGAAATCACATTTCAAATTACAGATTGCACCACCAAAATCAGCAGATCCGTTCTTGAATGTGGAATCAACTACATCCAATGTTCCCCCAATGGCATAAACTGCACCACCAGCATCATTTAAAGAAGCATAATCATTGAATATAACATTATTCATATCCAAATTGCTTGAAAAGGAAGCAATTACACCACCGAAACTGTAAGCTTGGGACAGGTTAAATTGAGAATATTGAAAATTGAATTCACTTGAGTTTGCATATATTGCACCGCCGTATTTAGCATGGGTAAGCTCAAATGAAGAATCCCTAATATTGAAAGTGGATTTTATACTATAGATTGCCCCTCCAAATCGATTGGCTGAGGAGTTATAGAAAACACAATTCTCAATATTTGCAACTGTATTATAGGTTGCTAAAACCCCACCGGACACTGCAGAATTGCTTTGAAAACGACAATCAGTTAAGTTTAAAGTGGTGAGCTTATTTGAAGGAGTGTCACATATTATCACTCCACCGTATGAGGCATTATAAATCTTGGTAATTTGTGAATATGATAAACTTGGAGCAAAATTTTGACTAAATCCCTCACTGTTTGCAAACACCACATCGTTGGCTATGAAATTGGCCTGATTGTTTATATGGGCACCTATCAATGTCATATTACTTAAAACAAGATAAGAATTGTCAGTGACTGTGAAAGCAAATTTATTCCCCACATTAAATTTCAAAATAGTTTTGTCGACACTTTTCCCAATGAATGATGTCCTATATTGAGTAGAGGAGTAAATGTTAGTTGAATCAGTTATGTCATAAACCCCTTCAGCAAAAATAGCTGTAGTACCGTAATCTATCAGGTCTGACCTATAATACTTATAAGGACTTGATTTTGAACCATCCCCATCACTACTGGCAGAGGCATCAAAATAAACCACTGAAGTGGACAAAGACTCCGATAACTTTGTATCGTTAACATCATTGCTGTTTACCTGAAGTTGTTGAACTTCATTATCTGCACAAATCGTTTCATTATTTACATCATTTGCAAAAGCACAAGATAGCGTTAATAATATAGTTATAATTATGCAAATAAGCAATATGATTTTTTTATATTTCATTAAAAACACCGAAATTTTTAAAATAATTAATTTTGTCAATATTGTTTTATAGTTTTGTAAATCATAATATAAATATTATTTTAATTATTTTATTATAATTCCAGTTAAAATGAGCAATATTATAGCCAAAAATATTGAAATTCTGTAAAAAAAGTTCTTAAAAATAGAAAAAAATAGGAGTTATAAATTAACTCCTTAAATGTGTTTAAATTTTATTTTCTTCTTTTAATATTTATACCTAAAAGTAATAAAACCATAAGCAATGCAATAATAGGATTACCTGTTTCATATTTAGCTAAACCTGTATTAACAGATGCATTTGCTTTAACTGAAGATTTATTATCTTTTGGTTGAGTATGATTTTCTTCGATAGGTTGAGTGTGATTGCCCGGAGCAGGTGGCTCTGCAATAACTGTAACATATCCTGTTCCATTAGCGGTATAATATATGTTAGTTTCATTGGAATGAACTTTAACAGGATATTTTCCAGCTTTATAATTATTTGGAACAGTCCATTTAACGCTACCTTTACCATCAACAATATCAATGACTTTAATTGAACCGTCCGGCAATTCCACAGTTACTTTACCGTTATAGACAGATCCGTCACGTGGAATAACATATATTGGGATAGTTACCTCTTCACCAGGGTGAGCGGTTACATTGCCAACAATGATATCTACAGGTATTTTGATAACAGTTACAGTTCCTTTACCTTCGGATGGTAAATACTTATTATCACCTGCGAATTTGACATCATCAGGGTATTTATCCGGAGTGTAATCATATGGAACAAACCATGTTGTGCTACCTGTTCCGTTAATTATTTCCACAGTTTTGTTGGTTCCGTCCGGCAATGTTATTGTTACATTTCCGTTGAACGGTTTACCGTCATCTGCAATTACATTGATTGGAATGGTAACATCCATACCTGCAAAGGTAGTTACATTGCCAACAGTTATGTATGTTGGGATTTTTACAACTTCAATGACACCTGTACCGTTGGATGGTTCATAAACATCACTTCCAGGGAATCTGATAACATCAGGATACTTGTCTGGAGTGTAATCTTCAGGAACAAACCATGTGATGATACCGGTTCCGTTTTCAACAGATACAATTTGTGTGGAGTTATCAGGCATGATTACTTCCACATTACCTGTAAACGGTTCATCATTGATTGTTACATTAATTGGAATGGTAACATTTTCACCAGGATAAGTTGTCACGTTTTCAATACTTACGTGAGTAGGTAGAGGTAAAACTGTAATTGTAGATGTGTTGGTAGCAGGAATATGATTTTCATCAACAATTGTATTCCAGCGAACAGTGTAATTGCCAACAGGCAATTGTTTTACATCAACAGTTCCATTAGGACCTACAGTACCGTTTAATATGGAATTACCTTCACTATCAAAGATTTCATAGGTAACATCAGTAGCATTTACACTATTATAAGGAACCACAACAGGTTCTCCATAATTCACTGTAACATCAGTACCGTTAACCAATGAAGGAGCAGGGTTAACAGTAATAGTGGATGAATTTGTTGCAGGAGTATGATTTCCATCAACAACAGTAGTCCAGTTCACAGTATAATTACCGACAGGCAAATTACCAACAGGAACAGTTCCATTAGGACCAACAGTACCATTGTCAACTAAATTACCATCCTCATCAAAGATTTCATAGGTAACATCAGTAGCATTTACACTATCATAAGGAACCACAACAGGATCACCATAAGTCACATTAACATCACTACCGTCCACAATGGAAGGATGAGGGTTAACTGTAACGTTTTCACATGGATATTCATTGTCTTTAGTATTATTGTCTTTTTCAGTAGAGTTTACACTGACAATATTTTCAACAATGCCGACAGCTAAAGTCTTAACAGTTATTGTTAATTTAGCAACAGCATCCTTATTTAAGTTGCCCACATACCAAATGCCGTCTTTATATTCACCAACATTATTGGTATTCACATTAATAATTTTAACGTTACCTGTCATGTTTTCGGTGACATTGACATTGGTTGCATCACTAGGACCTAAATTGGTAACAGTGATTGTGTAGGTCACTTCGTCTCCAACAGAAACATTTGTTTTATCCACGGTCTTGTTGATTTTTAAATCAACTACAGGCAATGAAGTAATATTTGTGTCGTTAGATACTTCAGTTGTGTTTTCTCTGCAGTTAACAGTAACGACATTAGGCAATATACCTTCCTTGATTACTTTAACAATAACACTTACAGCTGTTGAATTTCCAGCATCCAATGACGGAATATTCCACACAATCATATGGGAATCATTGTATTTAAGACAGCTTTCGTTTCCAATTGCTTGAATTTCAAATGCACTGTCCAATATATCGGTAACGTTAATGTTTGTTGCTTCAACAAGACCGTTGTTTGTTACATTCATTGTAAATTCAACAAGGTCTCCAACTGAAACATTGGTTACATTTGCAGTTTTAACTACTGTCAAATTAGTAGGAACCACATGAATGGTTTCATTATCTTTAACAGGAGTATCATTTTCCTTGCTGGTAACAGTAACATTATTTGTAAAGTCACCGTATCCTGTGGTTTTTACAGTGATTAATAACTCAATAGAACCCTTGAATTCAGGAATAGTCCATGTGAAAGTTTTTTTATCGCTGCTTGGTTTAAATGAGTATTCAATATCATCAATCACAGTGGATGATTTGACATATTCTAATCCGTCAGGCAAATTATCAACAACGACCACTCCAGTAGCGTTAAGTTTAGAAGTATTATTCACAACTATTTTGAATGTGACAAAAGTGTCGTTTGAAACAACAGTTACATTTGCAGTTTTATTTACATTCAAAATGATAGGAACAACTTCAACTGATTCATTATCCTTAACCGGAGTATCATTTTCCTTACTGGTAACAGTAACGTTATTAGTCAAGTTACCAACCAAAGCAGTCCTAA
>CAZQWN010000088.1:5149-9454 GCA_964596915.1 uncultured Methanobrevibacter sp. | reverse complement strand
GCCTCAGACTCAGACAATTCTTCATTTGTAATTATTTTGTAGATAAGATTATTTATACGTTGTTAATCAATAAGTTAGATGTTGGTATGTAATTAAAATAATTCGGTGAATTAATAAGGGATATTTTTAAAAAAAATAAGTAAGAAAACTTTAAATGAAGTTTTTAAAGTTCTCTTTTGAGATTTTTGATTTTGTCGATGGAAAGACCAGTATTGCGAGCAATAACGTCTATACTTAAACCATCGTTTAAGCAATTTCTGGCGATTTCAAGTTTAGTTTCATCACAACCTTCAGTAAAACCGTCTGCTTTTCCGTCGAAGTAGATGGAGTCGAATCCTTGTCCGTATTTTTCAATTATGCGTTCAACTTCTGCATTTTTTGTCAGTGTTTTTAGCATTTCAATCATCTCTTCTTGTTCTTTTGGGTTGAAGAATCTGGCTAGGACTTTGATTTCACAAAGTATGATTTTCTTTTTGAAATCTGTGTCTGTGATGTTGGCATTGGCAATCAGAAAACAAATTAGTTTCATCAATGGTCTGATTGGAATGTCAATGTCCATATCGGGCAAGATCAACAGGTCTATTGCCTCAGACTCAGACAATTCTTCATTTGTAATTATTTTGTAGATAAGATTATTTAAAACTTTCCTGCCATCTTTCTTGCTGATGAAGATGGACTCAATCCCGAAAGTAATGTTCTCATCTATTCTGATTTCATCCTTACCGTGATTTGGATTCGCAATGCTTACAACTGAGCTTTTAACATCAAAGCCTTTGTATTGGGGGTCGTAGCGGGTGTATTCATGGTAGTCGCATAGTGAGTGCAGTTTTTCGTCATATACTCCTTTGGCCATGAATTCAGTCAACTGTATTGTTTCATTATTGACTTTAACGACAATGTCTTTTCGCTGGCCGGTATCTGCAATCTCTGTTTCTATAAATTCAATGGAATCTCCTTCATGGTAGAGATATCGATGAAATCTGACATCAAGCATCTTATAAATGAACTTATAAGATCTATCAGCGGATTGAGGATTATTCGCTGGCATAATCATCCTCCATATATTTAATTTATTGGCCAATAACAAAACGTTCTTGAACACATTAATATTGGATATAAAAGTATATAAATTAGCCAGTTTGCAATCAGACAAATTTTATAGTGTCATTACAATTTTACAATGCTAAAACAATATTGTTTTTAAATCCAAAGATTAAACATATGATATTTGAACTGTTGTGAATACTCTTCAAACGCTCTTGGAAAAAGTGCTTTATATATCATTGATAAAGTAAATGTATAATGTAATTTGGCTAATTTTGTGAGCTGATAAAATGGTCTGGAACTATTCTAACTATTCAAAAGTCAACCCCGAGGTTGCAAAACACTTTCCGTTTGCCAAACCCAGACAGTTTCAGCTTGAAACGATATCTGAAATCACTGAAGCAATATCAAAAGGTTATAAATACATAGTTCTTGAAGCCGGAACGGGAACTGGAAAATCGGCAGTTGCAGCAACCCTTTCACAGATGTTTGACTCATCATATATCCTGACTGTCACAAAGCAGCTTCAGGACCAGTACTTAAATGATTTCAACGATTTGGGATTTAAGTTGGTTAAGGGAAGAAGCAATTTCACCTGCAAAAATTACTCAAAAAACGGACTCAATCAAAGCTGTGATTTGGGAAGATGTGTCGTTGAAGGCCACTCCTGCAAGTATTCTCTTAAAAATCATGAAAACGATCAAATCACAAGGCAAAACACCTGCAAATATTATTACCAGAAATATCAGGGATTGAATTCCAAGGTGACCATTGCCAATTACCATTACATGTTTCTGGAGCTCAACTATGTGTCTGATTTTACAAAAAGGTCTTTGATGATTTGCGATGAGGCCCACAGCATCGAGTCCATGATGATGAACCAGCTCACACTTGAATTCGACAGGCATGACCTCAAGGAATATCTAAAGTTCAACCTCTCCGGGGATGTCATAAATCAGCTTAAAAACGGCGATTACTCTGACTGGATTAGTTTTGCTGAAAAAATCAAAGGCAAATATGAAGTGGAACTGGCGAAAATAGAGGATATCAACAAACCTCATCTGATTGAAAGAAAGATTTTCATAAAAAACAGGATTTCCGACTGCAGAAGATTTTTAACTCATCTTCATATGGACCCGGAAATGTGGATTTTTGACTATGATGATGTGTTCGGCGTCGCCCAGTTCAAACCATTAAAAATAGACAACTACACAATCGATACGCTTTTAAAATATGCGGATGTCTGCATTTTCATGAGCGCAACAATTCTTGATTACAGGCTCTTTGCCCATTGGCTTGGAATTTCACCTGATGAGATATATGCAATAAGGCGAAAAAGTCCGTTTGATGTCAAAAGAAATCCGATTAAAACATATAATGACTTCAACATGTCATATGCTCAGATTGAAAAAACCGCACCCCGGACAATTGTCCCGATTAATGAGATTCTTGAAAGACACAAAAATGAAAAGGGAATTATTCACACTATCAGCGCAAGCTGCAGGGATTTTCTCACAGAAAACATCAAAACCGACAGGTTCATTTTCCACGACACTCAAAACAGAGCAGACATCATAGATAAATTCAAAAAGTCGGATAAACCTTTGGTATTGGTTTCACCGTCAGTGGGTGAGGGTGTGGACCTTCCGGGCGATGAA
Organism: uncultured Methanobrevibacter sp.; assembly: GCA_964596915.1. Taxonomy (GTDB): domain Archaea; phylum Methanobacteriota; class Methanobacteria; order Methanobacteriales; family Methanobacteriaceae; genus Methanocatella. The sequence goes on along the minus strand of CAZQWN010000088.1, from coordinate 6,752 downwards.
TGCAGATTTCAAATCATCTACAAGATTCCATATCCCGACTTGGGAGACAGGCAGATTGCTATGAGAAACGCCATTGATTCAAAATGGTATGAGTATAAAACTTCCCTTGCCCTTGTTCAGACCCACGGGAGGGGAATGAGGTTTGAAGAGGACTACTGCACAACATACTTCATTGACAACCGCTTGTTTGGATATGTTTCACATGACGCTTTCACAAACCGTTTCATTCCGGATACCTTCACGAATGCTATCGAAAATTTTCCAAACGATACACTTGAAAATAAAATCATTGCTTGTGATATCTCTGATTTTAAAGCAAAAACAGAGATGAAATATGAACTGATTCAAAAGGCAACGCAATTGTTGGGGGATGGAAATATTGAAAAGGCAATAAGATTTTATAATGATATGATTGATGATGACCTCTTTAAAAATGATTATTATCCCTATCTGAAGCTTGCTGAAATCTACTCTGATGTGGGAATGTATGAGCAGGAAACCCAAATCATAATCAGGTTTTTTACATCCAAAATTCATGCTTCAAATGACATATTGGATTGTTTTAAGAAACGCTTGAAGAGACTGGACAGGATGGGTTATTTTGACTGGAAGTCAGATATGGAAAATCTGGAATATGAATTCATGCAAAATGAATGTTTTGAAAAAACCGTTCCTCTCGCTGAAAATATAATTAAGATGAAAATCCGATAGGATTATCATTGTCATCACACAAACACTAAATCAGATTGGGAGACTTTTCAATGAAAATTCTAAAGCAGGAATTGGAAGATTTAAACAAACAAATCAGCAGGTTGGAATCTGATATAAAAACAACAGAAAGAGAAGCTGAAGCAAATATCAAACCATTAAAAGAGGAACTTGACCAACTCAAGGAGGATAAAAGAAACTTCGCCTCCAAAAACGATTTTGATTCCGTTCAGGATTGCCGCAGACGTGAAGACAATCTTAAATTCAAGATTAATGCTCAGTGGAACATGTATTCAATTTTAAATAATGATTTGTCTCAGTTAAAAAAGAAAAGACTGGATCTTGAAGCCAAAATCAGACTGGAAGAGGACAAAATCAAAAGAAACAATGAGATTCGCTCCAAAATGGATATTGTTTTGGACAACTACGAAAAGTCCCAGAACCTTAAACAGGCAGCAATCGACTCCAACATCAACCCAAACACAGTCGAGCAGTGGCATGAATGGGGAAAGAACAGTTATGATGAGATATGCTCATATTTTTATCATCGAATTGCCGAAATCGACAATCACTTCAGGGATTTGAAATCACAGGAGCTTAAAAGACAGATGGACAGTGTCGCTGAGGCATATAAAAAGACTCATTCACTGAAAGATGCCGCAAGAATTGCAAACGTCAATCCCGACACGGTGGAGTACTGGTATGAGTGGGGATCACGGGGCTTCGGTGAGGAAAACACCTATTTTTTTAAAAAATTAAAGGAAGTTAAAAGTTAAAAAATGATTTGCAACTTTATTTGGAAATTGTTCTCAATTCATAATATTGCATTAGGTAAATAAAAATTATATGTCCCCTATCAAGATTCAAAAACAATCACTGAATCAATTTGTCCCTA
>CAZQWN010000088.1:0-5049 GCA_964596915.1 uncultured Methanobrevibacter sp. | reverse complement strand
TAACATATCTGAACTGTTTAAAATTCACTAAAAGTTCAATGTATGGCATTTTTCCCTTATGTAATATATTTTATACGATTTTTTAGGTCTAAGAGCATACTATTTATACTTATTGTTAAAAAAATAGGTGTATAGTATATTTAGAGGTATATATTATGAATTTTAAAAAGGCATTTATGGTTGGCATATTAATGCTGGCCATAATAACAATAGGTTCTGTTAGTGCATCTGACATTGAAAGTTCAGATAATCTGACAGTTTTTGACGAACAGGTAAGTTCAGACGTTGAAGAACTTGCCGTCGTTGAAGAAGATGAAAATATAGCGAGCGAATATGAATTTTATGAAGATGATTATGAAATTGAATTTTCACCAAGTGTTGATATTCATGATGAAGAAAGTGGACTGGTTCACTACTATTTTTATGATGAAGTGGAGGGGTCTGTTGCAGTTCATATAAACGGAACTGAAGTTTATAACATGACACCATCTGATGGTTGGATATGCTTGGAGGATTTAAGCGTTGATAAATTTGATTACGGTAAATATGATGTGGACTTTATTTATTCAGGCGATGAGTCTCATGAAGGGTTTATAAAATCTGCAAATATTGATTTTACATATGGATTTAAAGTATATTTTGATGATTATCAGATTTACGGTTACGGGGATACTATTTCATTTGATGTTTGGAATGTTCCTACATCCTCTGGCAGTATCGAATACACAGTCAATGGTAAAAAGTACACTGTTTCCTGTGAGGACATGGATTATGAAATTCGTATCGAAGCGGATGATTTAATAATGGGTGAAAATAACATCAGTTTTTCATTTATTTCTGATAAATATCCGGTTAAAACAATTAACTATTCAATAAACATCACTGGATTAGTTCATGTTTCCCCATACAAAATTGCATATGATCAATCAGCATATGTTACATTAAAATTGCCGAGTGATGCAAAAGGGGATTTAAACATATATTATTTAGATATCCGTTGGGATGATGACGAATGGGAGTATATTCCTGAATTGACATTGATTAAAACAGTTAAAGTTGAAAATGGAATTGTAAATGAATCATTATCAAATTTAAGCATTGGATATCACAATATCTATGCAAACTATACTGGCAGCGATTATGAAGTAACTATGGCAGGGCTTGATATTGATATAAATGATGATAGCTATGATGTATATGTTCGTGTTGATCCAAAAGTAGTTTTCCCAAGCAAAATGTGGGATAAAGGAGTATATGAGTGTGAGTTTATAATGCCTAACGCCAGCTACAATGGTAATTTATACGTTGAAATAGGTGGTGAAGGAAAAAGTTATTCAGTCGTTAACGGAACAGGAAAATTTGTCATAAATGCTTCAGAAATAGAATATGATGGGATTTCTTTAAGCTATGAAGATGACAACGGTTATTCTTTCTCTGATTCTTTCATTGTTGAAATAACCGATTTGGATCCTGATACTAAATTGAAAATTGATGATTATGAATATCAGCTACCTGTAAAAGGCAGTCAGGAATATTATGCCAGTTTCAACATTTATGTGGGTTATGATGCAGGAGGAAACATAACCATATACCTTGATGATGTTTTATATGGTGTAGTTGAGGACAGTTACGTTTATATTGAAACAGAGAATTTAACATTTGGAAAACACGATGTAAGATTTGAATATTCAGGTGACGGTTATTTAGCTCCTTCAACAGCTTATGACTCATTCAATGTCACATCAATTGACATTTATATTCCTGCTAAAATTTATTTGAATTCTGACTCAGTAAGTTCAAAAACCGCTTTAGTCATTCTTCCAGAAGATGCAACCGGTGTGGCAAAATTGATTGTTGACGGTGCGGAAATTGAAACCAAAAAAATTGATGAAGGTGTAGCTTATTTCAATTTAGGTACTTTAAGCTATGGAAATCACACAGTAACTTTAGTTTATCAAAATGGAAATTATGACTCTTCAAGCAAAACTGTCAATGTAGTTGCAAAATACTGGTATGGTCTTGAATTATATGATTTGGTTTACGGAGATGGGGAATCATCAGTTTTCTTGCCAAGTGACGCTACAGGTGAGGTAAAAGCAATAATCAATGGAAAAGAATTTATCCAAACTGTTAAAGATGGTGAAGCAGTGTTCCATATTATCGGTATTCCGGCAGGTGACTACACTGCAACAGTAATATACAGCGGTGATGAAAAATATCCTTCCGAAACAGTAGTATTTAATACAACAGTGTCATATCAGATAACTTCAAACTTCTATAATGATGTTTTCATTGGTGATTTGGATGATTCATTCATAACATTATATCTTCCTGAAGGTGCAGAAGGTAACTTAACTGTTTATTTAGAGGAGTATAATGATGATATTGAGTATACAATGGTAGCAACTTCCGGATTTATCGATGGAAAAGCTCAAATAGCTCTTAGTGAATTTTTAAATGATGAAGCATATTATATTGCAAAATATGATGGTGATGACTATAATGTTGAAGATTACGGATTCAGTATAACTGTAAAAACCTATGAAATAGTCAGCCCGGATAACCATGAATATATTAATCTTAAAGAAAGCTTTGAATATCAAATTAAAGTGCCGCAAGATGCTAAAGGATATATACAAGTATATGATTGTGATAATGATGAAGATGAAAAGCTTATTTTAGACCATGTAGCTATTCAAAATGGAGTGGCAACAATACCAATTACATCTGATATGTTGGGAAGCCATTATATTAAAATCAAATATGTAGGTAAGGACTATAAAATCGAGGATGAGGAACGATTTATAGTATGGCCTGAAAATGTAACTTTGGCAAGTATCGCCAGTGGCGATGAAGCAGTATTTACTGTTGTAATGCCTGACGATGCATCTGGAAATGTTTCAATTACATTTTATAATGCTATGGGTGAAGGTTCAGGGAATAAGACAATTCCGTACACTGGTACAGCTGTTTTCAAAGCATCAGATCTTCCTGCCGGATATTGGGTGTTAGATCATTTTGAAGTTTCAAGCGACAAATATGGTGATTTCTATTTCTTCTCAACAAGCTGGTGGATTTATAATGGATTCTATGATTACTTTGAAGTTGTTGAAACAACAAAAATAACTCCAATTGATCCTAATCTCTCAGTTAATGTGGATGATATTGATGCTGGTCAAACTGCAGTCGTTAAAATCACATTAAATGAGACAATTAATGAAAGTGTTTTATTAAGTGTTGGAGGTTCCAACTACACTGTATCAATCCAAAATGGTGTTGGAAGTCAATCTGTTCCTGGTTTAGCTGCAGGAACATATGATGCTACTGCATATTATGCAGCTAGTGAATACTTCACTGAGTCTCAAAAAACAGTTTCATTTAAAGTAAATGAAGTTATAACTCCTTCTGGTAATGAATCTGGAAATACTCCATCCGGAAATAGTTCTGGTAATATTACTCCGTCAGGTAATGAATCTGGCAATATTACTCCGTCAGGTAATGAATCTGGAAATACTCCGTCCGGAAATGGATCTGGTAATATTACTCCGTCAGGCAATGAAACTCCTGCTGAAGTAGTTGATCCTAAAGTAGTTGCATCCAATGCTAATGTAGTCTACTCTGCAGGTTCATATTACACAATTAAAGTCTATGGAACTGATGGAGAACTTGCAGATGGAGTTAAAGTGGTAATTAAAGTCAACGGAAAAACATTCAAAACATTGACAACCTCTGATGGTGCTGTTAAATTTAAAGTAACACAAGTTCCTGGAACATACAAGGTTCAATCAACTGCATTAGGTAAATCAGTTACAAAAACATTGACTGTAAAACACCTCGTGACTTTAAAATCAGTTACTGTTAAAAAATCAGCTAAAAAATTAGTGATTCAAGCAAATCTTGGAAAAGTGGGTGGAAAATATCTCAATAAGAAAACCGTGACTTTCAAGTTCAACGGTAAAACCTACAAAGCAAAAACCAACGCTAAAGGTGTTGCAAAAGTCACTATTAAAAAATCAGTATTGAGCAAGCTTAAAGTAGGTAAAAAAATTACTTACCAAGCCACTTATCTAAAAGATACTGTTAAAAAATCAGTTAAAGTTAAAAAATAGGGATTAATATCCCTATTATTTCTTTTTTTAAGGGCATTATAATAAACCTGTTTTTTCTTAATTTTCCTTATATCATTTAATTTTCTAATTCCTTCGTAAAGATAGAAAAACAGTTAGAAAGTGGGTTAATGATTATGATGAGTATGGAATTGATGGTTCAATACCTGATTACTCAAAATGCGGTATACAATCTAAATTAACTGATGAACAATTGTTAGAATTAAAAAAATATTCTCACAGATTCTAATGAAAGTTATACTATTGAAGATGTGAAAAAACTTATTGAACTTGAATTTGAGGTCATTAGAAATTGATAACATTAAACTTGAATTAATAGAAAAAAATTATGGATGACGAAGAATTTAATGAAATTTTTGATGATGAAAAAAAAAGATTATCCCAGAAAAAATTGAATTCAAAATGCAAAAAAATATAAATATTAACTACTATAAAACCAATATTATTGATGAAAAAACATCTTCAAACTTGTTAAATAATAAAAAAAACTGATTTCAATAATCAAATCAATGGGAAGATAATTTCTCATGCTAAAAAAAACATGACAGTCCACGAGCAAATTACAAAAATGTAAAAAAAACACTTATCCCAAGATTCTCTTAAAAGACAGGAAAAACTGGAGGAACTTCAGAATAATTCTCTTTTAAGTGATTTGCTTTTTAATATCTGAATAATCAATTGGATTAAAAAAATAAAAGAAAGAAAACTTTAAATGAAGTTTTTAAAGTTCTCTTTTGAGTTTTTTGATTTTGTCGATGGAAAGACCTGTATTGCGAGCAATAACGTCTATACTTAAACCATCGTTTAAGCAATTTCTGGCGATTTCAATTTTGGTGTCATTGCAGCCTTCTATTTTTCCTTCTTGAAATCCGTCTGCTTTTCCGTCGAAGTAGATGGAGTCGAATCCTTGTCCGTATTTTTC
>CAZQWN010000087.1:4912-9542 GCA_964596915.1 uncultured Methanobrevibacter sp. | reverse complement strand
GCCTTTCAACTAGAAGTTAGGAATCCATGACTTCCACAAGTCATGGTAGTTCAAGCAGCAGAAATAAATTTGACAACTGCATTTTCATGGTTTTTCATAATCTATTGCATTGTTTTGATTGTATCAAGGCCGATTGCCGGTAAAATCCAGGACAGGGGTGGGGACATGATTGTCTGTGTCACTGGCATTATTGCACAGGCTGTCGGATTGTTATTAATAGCAGTTTATCCGTCAACATTAACAGTTATTGTTTGTGCTATTTGTGTAGCTCTAGGTTTTGGAACGCTGAACTCTGCATGCACCACAATTGTGACTCAAAAAGTGTCTGAAAGCCGCAGGTCTTATGCGGTTTCCACATTTTTCATATTCTGTGATGCCACAATGGGTTTTGGACCGGCACTTTTAGGAATATTTGCAACCAACGGATATGCTCCAGTCTATTTCATATCATCAATAATCACTCTTTTGGCTCTGCCGGTTTGCATATTTGCTCTTAGAAAATAATTTTTACTATGAATTAAATATAGTGTAATATGGATTGGGCGATAAATTTAGTCATAGGTAACGTCATATCATTGATTGCAGGGATTTTCATAATTCTGAGCATGTGGGTCAATGATGAGAAGAAAGCCTATTTTTACCAGTTCTTAAATGCATTCATCCTTATGATTTCTTCTGTATTTTTCTTTTCATGGACTGGTGTCGTTACTATGGCCATTGCAGCTTCAAGAAATCTAATGGTTTATTATGACAGGCTTACCATGAAATGGACTGTATTTTTCATATTAGTTTCAGTGGTTTTGGGTTTGGCAGTAAACACTTTAGGATTTGTTGGATTATTGCCGATTATTGCTATTGTACAAATCACACTTTGTAATTACTATTTAAAAACAATAAAACAGATTAAAACAAGTTTTATAGTAAACAGCGGAATTTATATTGTTTACTTTTTGGCAATTCTTGATTTCTCATCAGCAGCCATCGAATCTATAACTGCACTGATTGGTGTGATTTCACTTGCAAAATTGATTTGGATTCAAAAAAAGATAAAAAGATAATTGATTAAAAAATTTAAATTGGGAGTTTAATTTTATGTGTATTTTAACATTATTCTGATTCTTCTTCGTCTTCTATTTGTTTTTTTAGGTTTTCAATTCCAATAATCATTTTTTACCTCCGGTTTTTGATTAGGTTTACTTAATTTGTATTATATTTTTATCATATATAAATATTTAGGTATGCCTAAATTTCAGAATTGTTTATTAAAATTCATTTAAAAACTTCGAATATAAATAAAAAAAGTTAAGAGTTAATAAAATTAACTCAATATGTAGTATAATAAACTAAAGCTTTGTAGGGAGTATATCCGCTAATGAGATTGGTTCTGATGTGTCCGCCATTGCCTGTCACTGTTTTTGTTTTGATTTTTTTGGAATCCTTGTTGTTTTTAAAGTAGAATTTCACTTTGGTGAGTTTAGTGTGGTGGGGCACGATATCACCATTGATTCCGCTTCCGATATACCATGCGCTCACGCCGGTTCCCTTGTCGAACTGGGAATTTCCGGTATATGTCACGTAACCTGCAATTGCATCGCCGTTTTTGAATTTTGTGGCCTTAGGTCCCCATGAAACTCCCGGCTTGAAGTTATTGATTTTAACTGTAACGGTTTTCACGTTGTTTTTTGTAATCTTTTTGACGATATTTGATGTCTTTAAAGCGCTGTTGTCATGGATGTCATGTGCATAAACGCCACCGGCAACAGCCAAAGCACCAACCAATATTAAAACAATCAATATGTTTTTTCTGTTCAAAAGCATATTATCACCTAATTATTACTATGGATTTTTAGCTATAAATATTAATATTGAATGACATAAATTAAATCATGAAAAAGCTTGCAATTTTTGATTTTGATGGAACACTATTTGATTCGATACATGATGTGCTGATTTGTTTTAACAAGACATTGGAACTTTACGATTTTCCGGCATTGACAAGAGAAGAGCTCATTCCATGTTTGGGCGGAAATATTGATGAGATTACTTCACTGGTTTTGGGAGAAAACAGTACTCCTGAAAACATTGAAAAAGTCAAAAAAGACTATTTGGAATTGTATAATCCTTCCAAAAAGGAACTGACAGTTCCATTTGAAAATGCAGGTGATGTATTAAAGAAATTGCAGGATAAAGGAATTTTGTTGGCAGTTAACTCAAACAGACTGACTGATTCTTTAGAGGAACTGGTGGGAAAATATTTCTTAGATATTGATTTTATTGCAATTGAAGGTCACACTTATGCCAATCCCTCAAAACCGGATCCTTACGGTGCAAACAGAATAATAGAAAAAGCCAATGTTGATGCTAGTGAAGCGGTTTATATCGGAGATTCCATCACTGATATTGAAACGGCTAAAAATGCAGGAATTGATTGCATACTGGTTAAGTGGGGATATGCAAAAAAGGAAGATTTGGAAAATGACTATCCTTCAAAAATTATTGATGATATCAATGAACTGGTTGAGATAATTTAATATCATTATTGTTTTCAGAATATAATATTGATTTGGCTTTATAATTAATATTAGAGTAATTATAAATACTTTTATATGCTATAAAACTAATACATTATCTTAACTAAGAAATCGCTTGTTTATACGGTTATAATATCAATTTTACTATGTGAGAGCAATTTTTTAAAATGAAGTCAATGATGTGATATTAATGTTTGAAGATAACATTATTGTGCATGAATTATCGGCTTCTGAACTGGAGATTAGTTGTAATGAGGTTGAATATGAGAAATTATATCATCGAAGAAGCAATTGAAATAATTAATAACTGTGATGGATCTTTTAATCCGAATACTAAACATTTTGATGCACGTAATGTACAAAGATTTGGAGATTTTGGATTGATATTCGAAACATTTCTATATAATCCTTTGATGGGCATAATTAAACAAGATTACAATAAATTCTGATTATATTTTGAACATGATAGAAAACCATCAAAAGATATATCATTAGTAATTGGGATAAATGATGATGGGATTGTGAATTTTGTTACAGTAATTTTGACTGATAGAAGCAAGAGGGTGGGATTATGAACAAAAATAATGTTGTCTATGATTATGATTATCAGAACGATTCATTATTTATTCATTGTACCGATTCCTATGATTATGAAGTTTCGCTGGAATTGGATAATGATGTGATACTTGATTTAGACACTAATGGAAAACCTGTAGCATTTGAATTTTTAAATGCATCTAAAGTGTTTCATTTAGATAAAAGTTACTTTGAGAATCTTGTTAAAATTAGTATTCAATCATTAATTGATGAAGAGTCAATTAAATTAAATGTACAATTGATTGTTTTAGTTCACAATAGAAATCAAGTGTTTAATGTTAATTGCATTGCTAGCAATTTAAATAATATTCCATCTATGGAGACTGAATTGGTTACTGCGTAATAGGTGATAAAATGTTATTTGTACAATATCCGAAATGTTCAACATGCCGAAAGGCTAAAAACTGGTTAGATGAACACAATATAGAATATGAGTCAAAACACATCGTGGAAGATAACCCTACTGCTGAAGAACTGCGCAATTGGTGGGAAATATCTGATTTACCGCTTAAAAGGTTCTTCAACACAAGTGGCATGAAATACAGGGAACTGAAATTAAAGGATAAGCTTCCTGAAATGTCTGAAGATGAACAGTTGGATTTGCTTGCAACCGATGGTATGCTTGTCAAAAGGCCAATTGTCGTTGATGGTGATACTGTTTTGGTTGGTTTTAAAGTAAAAGAATGGGAAGAAAAGCTATTATAATAAAGTATCTTTAAAGATACTTCTTAATTCTTCTTTTCTTTCATCATTATAATATTTGTTATTCAAATCGTTGTTTAGGGTAAATATGGCCAGTTCATAGACAATTCTATTCAATGACTGTCCTTTTTGTGATAATTTATACTCAACGTTGTTTTCACCGATTACGTTTCTTTTGATTAGTCCGTTTTCCTCCATTTCCTTTAGGCAGTTGCTCAGGACTTTATTTGAAAGATTTGGTTTGTCTTCTTTAAATTCATTGAATCTTGTTTTTCCAAAAAACATGTCTCTTATCAGTTGTATTATCCATTTTCTGTTGATTAGTTGCATTGCAAGTTCTACTGGACATTTTTCCTTGTTTTCTTCGACCATGAGTATCTCCATTAAAAATTTTTATAAATCAATAGTTATTAATTTTAAGTAACCTGGAGGTAACTTAAAGCTGGATAGTTACTCAATAGTTACCAAATAGATTTATATGCAATAATTGAAAAAATAAGATTAAATAAAAGTGAAATCTTTTATTAAAATTTTTAAGGAGAAAAATAAAATGTTTAAGTTAAATGCATGGAATGAAAACGAAAAGTTTTTTGCTTCAAAAATTGCACAGAATGTAATCTCCACAGCATGTGGCTCTGATGTAAACACTGCTTGTGGCAGTGACGTGACCGCTTCTGCATGTGGCTCTGATGTAAACACTGCTTGTGGTAGTGACGTAATGGCTTCCGCTTGTGGCAGTGACATTAACACTGCTTGTGGTAGTGACGTAATGGCTTCCGCTTGTGGCAGTGACATTAACA
>CAZQWN010000087.1:0-4812 GCA_964596915.1 uncultured Methanobrevibacter sp. | reverse complement strand
CTGCTTGTGGTAGTGACGTAATGGCTTCCGCTTGTGGCAGTGACATTAACACTGCATGTGGCTCTGATATAACCACAGCTTGCGGATCTGACAGATTTTAAGTAATTTAAAATCTAACTTTTTCTTTTTTTTTAGGAGGTCATTTTTATGGCTGATTTTTTTGCATTTCAATGGCACATTCTAGATGACTGCGACCAAAGGTGCAAGCATTGTTATATCTTTTCTGAAGAAAACGACAAGGAACTTATTACAATGAGTTGGGAAGATATGGAGAAGGTTTTTGACAACTGCATGGACATGTGTGAAAAGACCGGAAGAACTCCATATTTCAGCATTACCGGAGGAGATCCGATTTTACATCCGAACTTCTGGCAATTATTGGAAAAGCTCCACGACGAGGGGGTTTACTACAACATTATGGGAAATCCATTCCACATAACAGATGAAGTTGCAGGAAGGCTAAACGATTTGGGCTGCAGGCAATACCAACTGTCTCTGGATGGTTTAAGAGAAACCCATGACTATTTCAGAAAACCCGGCTCCTTTGACATAACCCTTGAAAAAATCAAGACTCTTCAGGATGCAGGTGTCAGGGCAAGCATCATGTCAACAGTCTCAAAGACAAACATAGATGAGATTCCTGAATTGGTCGATGTTGTCGTTGAAAACAATGTTGGGCTCTTCAGCTTTGCAAGGTACTGTCCGACAAGCATAGAAAAATCAGTGCAGATGTCTCCTCAGGAGTATAAGGATTTACTTGAAAATGTATGGCAGAAATATCAGGATTATAAGGATTCAAATACTTTTTTTACATTAAAGGACCACTTGTGGACACTGTTTTTGTATGAAAAGGGACTTTACAGCATTGACCCGAACCTGAAGGATGATGTGATTTATGACGGATGCAACTGCGCAAACAGCCATCTGACAATTCTTCCAAGCGGGGACGTATTTGCATGCAGAAGAATGGACAGCAAGGTTGGAAATGCACTGGATGAGTCAATTTATGATATTTTTGTAAACAAGATGGATGACTACAGAAGATTTGAGGACTTTGAAAAATGCAGCAAATGCGAACTGTTGAGATTTTGCAGAGGTTGTCCTGCGGTAAGCTACGGCACTACACACAACATGTATTCTGCTGACCCTCAATGCTGGATGGAGATAAGATGAAAGCGGTTGTATTGGAAAAAACTTGCAAACCAGAAGATTTGAATGTTAGTGAAGTAGAAATGCCTGAAGTTAAGCCTGATTGGGTATTGGTAAAGGTATTGGGCTTTGGAATCAACAGGGCCGAAGTGATTTTAAGGGATTATGAGGCTGATGAGGACTATATCAATTTGCCGGTAATTCCAGGAATTGAGTGTGTGGGCGAAATTGTTGATGCCTCAAACACACAATTTGTGAAAGGGGATAAGATTGCAGCCTTGATGGGGGGTATGGGAAGAAGCTTTGACGGTTCCTATGCCGAATATGCACTGCTTCCATCAAAAAACGTTTTCAAGATTTCACAGGATGTCTTTGAAAAATTGTCTCTTGAGGAAATCATAGCTGTTCCCGAAACATATTTCACATCTTATGGTTCAATAAAATCATTAAACTTGAATAATAACGATTCTATATTAATACGAGGCGCAACATCAGCACTGGGACTTACAACCATGTCTCTTGCAAAGGCAATGGGATGTAAAGTCATTGCAACATCAAGGGATGAGGCAAGATTTAATAAACTTTATGCAAATGGTGCAGATGAATGTATGGTGGATGACGGAAACCTGTCAAGTAAACTCAAATGTGATAAAATTCTTGAATTGATAGGTCCTAAAACACTTGAGGATTCAATGAAGTGCTTAAATGATAGGGGCATCTGTTGTGTTACAGGGGTCCTTGGCGGTGTCGAATATATGGATGAGTTTGACCCTATAAAAATCATACCTAACAATACATTTTTAACCTCATTTTTCTCGAATTATCCCACACAGAAAATAATCGATGAAATTTTTGAATTTGTAATCAGACATGAAATAAAGCCTGAAATAGCAGAGGTGTTCACTTCACTTGATGAAATCGGTGAGGCACACAAGCTTATGGAGTCAAACAAGGCTCAGGGAAAAATAATATTTAAATTAGAATAGTTCATGGTAACTAAAGAAGAGTGTTTTAAACAATTAATAAATTTGATTGATCTGCACGCTCAACTCTGCAGTGAGGGAAATTTTTACTCCAGAATCATTGATATAATTCATGTTTAAGATATAAAATTTAATTTTTAAAAACAGCTGAATGATTCCATTAAAAGAAGATAGCTAGAATTTTTTGATTTTAACCATTTATTTTTTTCGGGAATTATGGGTCTTGGGATTCGGAGGATGGTGACAGCCCAATGCCGTCTCAAAAAATTCTATTTTGGAAATCCTATGAAACTCTATTCGGCGATTCAATTATGCTGAGCGGTATAAATACGCTATTTTAAATATTGGGTTAGACAATATTTGGAGTAAGATTAATTAAAATCTTACTCTCTTGTTGTATCGATGCAACAGCTTCCTTGGACTGAACTCATGTGGGGGTTATGAATTCTTGTTGTATCAATGCAACAGCTTGTGTTTATTGCACTTTCTGATTTTGTAGTGTTGATGCAACAGCTGGTTTTTACATTGTTTTTGTTCGTATCGTTTCGAATGACATCCTGTGCAATTTTTTGAAGGGAAAACTTTTCATTTTCATTCCAATCATTTATTCTATACATTTTTGCCATCTCCTAGAATTTGAAAGCCACATTGATGTAACTTTCAATACAGACTTAGGATATTAGTATATAAAAGGTTTTTGTAACTGTTCAGTAACCTTGAAAAAACCGAAACATTTATATGTGATAAAAACAAGTCAATATAGCCGACTGATTTTTAGGAGGTAACTCTTATGGAAATAAATAAACATGTTAAATCATGTCCTATTGAATTGGTTGTATCATTAATCAGAAAAAAATGGGTTATCCAGATAATCCGAGATTTGTTTTACGGCAAATCCAGATTTCATGAATTCTTGGAAGGAAAACCAGATCTTTCAAATAAGGTGTTAAGCAATTGCCTAAAGGACATGGAGAAAAACGGTTTAATCCATAAAATTGTAGATAAATTCGATAAAAAGAACGTAAGATACAAATTAACTGAAAAGGGCAAATCATTGAACAAGGTATTGTATGAAATTGCCATGGTAACTGTCGAGAGTGAAAATTACTCCGACAAGCTTAGAGACGACTTGAAATCAAGTTTCAAGGAAAACTTGTTATAAATATAAATCAACTATTTGGGTTTCGGTGTGGACCCTAAACAACCACTTTTTTTCAAAAACAATTTTTTTATCATAATGCATTATTTCATTATTTTGCTGCTTAAAATTGCTTTAAATTAAATAAAAAGCTATAAATACTGTTAAAATCATTAAATACTTGAAAAATCAATCATATATTAAAAAGAACATGATGATAATTAAGGTTGATTTTAAAGTAGGAATTTTTAAAAATCGACAGGAAAATTGGCTTAATTCACTTATCAAATACAAATCAGAGGTTTTTAAATGGAAGCGAAAGTGACCATTACTATATCATTTGACTTTAACTTTTTAATTAAACTGGTCAATTGGATAGTTTTTTCACATTTTGAAATGTGAGATTAAAAACCTCTGACACCTCCAATAAATGTTGTAAAACAATATTGAGTTAAGGTTTACAGATTCACCATCTGTTTAAGGTTCTTTTCCATACTTAATGTACACACAACTATTTATCAATATATTTATATATGATTACTACTTAATAAACTAATAAGAAGGAAACTTCTGTATTGTATTTGGTAAGAAATCAATATCATGGTGAATTGTAGAAGAGATTCTACAATTGATATTGATTAAAAAACTACTTTTTTTGAAATTTAAAATATTTTAACTAAACTCTTTTTAAATTTAACATTAACTTTAAAAAATAGAAGAATCATATTTTATAATGAATAAAATATTTTAGGGGACAAAATATTGTTAGATATAAAATTATTCAGAGAAAATCCTGAAATAATCATAGACTCTGAAAAGAAAAGATTTAGAGACACAGAAAACGTAGAAAAAGTAATAGAATATGACACCTTATGGAGAGAAGGTGAAAGAAAACTTAATTCATTGAGATCAGAGAAAAACAAATTATCAAAATCATTCAAAACAGCAAAAGAAGAAGGCAATATTGATGAAGTTATTGCAAGGTCAAAAGAAGTGGCAGCGGAAATCAAGGAATTGACTGCCAAAAACGCTGAATACCTTGAACTTCGTGACGATTACAGATACCAAGTGGGAAACATCATAGATAAGGATGTTCCAATCTCAGACACTGAAGATGATAATGTAGTGGTTAGAACCTATGGTAAAAAGCCTGAATTTGATTTTGAAGCGCTAAATCATGTTGATTTAATCAATAAAATTGACGGAGCAGACCTTGAAACAGCAGCTGAAATTGCAGGAGCCCGTTTCTACTACTTGAAAAGGGATATCTTGCATCTGAACCTGGCATTAATTCAATTTGCATTATCCGAACTTGAAACTGAAGGATACATTCCAATGCAGACTCCATTTTTCGTTAAAGGTGAAGTTGCAGCTGAAACTTCAGAACTCGGTGAGTTTGAAGAAACATTATATAAAGTTGAAAACGAGGACATGTATCTTATTGCAACTGCTGAGCAGACTCTTGCGGCATTTCACAGGGATGAAATCATCTCAGCTGACGAATTGCCTTTAAGATACTGTGCATTATCCACTTGTTTTAGA
>CAZQWN010000086.1:0-9612 GCA_964596915.1 uncultured Methanobrevibacter sp. | reverse complement strand
CAAGAAAGATGTCTCAGAAGTGTTAAAATTGTAGAAATTATCAAAAAAGCACGTAACATTGCCGCTCATGCAGGTTACATGGCTAAAGCTCACAAAATGACTGGTGTATTTGTAATGAATACTGGTCACGCAGTACCTATTAACGACGCTGCTAAAGCTTTAAGAACTAAAATTGGTCTTCCTGAAGTTCCACCTACAACCCATGCATACCCAGATGCATTAGCTGAAGTACAAAAGTTATGTAAAATCACTGGTTTCGATGAATTAATTGGCTACGACGAAGCTACCGGTGGATTAAAAGAATAGATTTATTAGGAGAGTTATAATATGGAAATTGCATACTTCTTAGGTTGTATCATGAACAACCGTTATCCTGGTGTAGAAAAAGCTACCAGAAAATTATTTGAAGCATTAGATATTGAATTAAAAGATATGGAAGGAGCATCTTGTTGTCCTGCTCCTGGTGTATTCGGTTCTTTTGACGAAGAAACCTGGGCTACTGTTGCAGCTCGTAACTTAACTCTTGCTGAAGACATGGGTGCAGACATCATGACCGAATGTAACGGATGTTTCGGTTCCTTATTTGAATGTAATCACATCTTAAAAGAAGATGAGGAAAAAAGAGCAAAAATCAACGAAAACTTAGCTGAAATTGGCAGAGAATTCAAAGGTACTACAAATGTAAAACACTTTGCTCAAATTTTAAGAGATGACGTTGGATTTGAAAAATTAGCTTCTTTAATCGAAAATCCTTTAGACTTAAACGTTGCAGTTCACTATGGTTGCCACTTCTTAAAACCTACTGAAACTATCGGTATCGAAGATCAAGCAGAAAACCCATCCATCTTAGATGACCTTGTAGAAATTACTGGTGCTAAATCAGTTGACTACAAAGACAAAATGATGTGCTGTGGTGCTGGTGGTGGATTAAGAGCAAGAGATTTAGATGTAACTACTAGTTTCACTAAAGAAAAACTCGACCACATGACCGAAGCTGGTGTAGATGCTATTGTTAACGTATGTCCTTTCTGTCACATGCAATTTGACCAAGGTCAAACTGAAGTAAACGAAAGATACGGCACTGACTTTGCATTACCTGTATTCCACTTAGCTCAATTATACGGATTAGCTATGGGATTATCAGCTGAAGAATTAACCTTCGATGCTCAAAAAATTGATGCAACTCCTGCAATCAAAAAAGCATTAGGTGAATAGATTAAATAAAAGGATTTTTATCCTTTTCATTTTTTTTCTTTTTCAGACGTTGAAAAGACATTTCGGATAGTTATCATATTTATGATAACTTTTTTTTATTGCTATTTTTTTTGTTTTAGTTTATACGAATTGTTTGTGATTACTTTTATATATGATTAATAAGATAAATTTAAACATTAAAATATTATGAGGTGTAATTATGTTTGTAGCAACATTAGATGGTATTTTTAAATATTCAGACCTTCCTGAAGAATATGAACCATATGTACAATTTAAAGCAACTATTGATAAAAGGGAATTAAAACCAAGTGATGAAATTGCAATTTTAAATATTTCTGGAACTTCTACTCATCATGTTTTATTTTTAGATGCTTACAGTAACACTAGTGAAATCGAACGAGAATTAAAAGAAGCGGATGCTCAAATTAATCATACTACTTTAAAAATTATAGGTGGACATTTATGAGCTTACCCTCTGAACAAAATTGGTTAATCATCCAACATCTCATTACTGATTTAACCAAAAGAGGATATGAGATTCCTAATGGGATTAACCCAGAGATGGGCCTTATAAGATCTTCTATTAGTTCCTATAAAAAAGATCCTTCCCATCCTGATTTGATTAATGGTTTAGCTCAAGCTGAAATGTCTTTAAATAATATTCAAGTGTCTCTTATCAATATTGCTGAAGAAGAAGGAGAAGAATATGTTGATTATTGGTTTGATTTATTAAAACAAGCCATGCAGGGAAAAAAAGTATTTGAATTTTCAGATTCAAAATCAAAATTCCTAGTTAATGCTCCTCCGGGTTTAACTACTGGTAGGATTAACTTAAAACAAGCTTTAGCAGAAGAAAGAGTACAAGAAATTGCGGAATGGAATGGTCTCATTATTGAATTTGAAGATGATGTTACTATTGAATTGCATGGAGATAAACCTGATCTTCAAGCAGGATTAAAAGAAATGGGATCTTTCTTTTTAGAACAACAAGGTGATTAGATGACTAAGATTTTAGCAATAAGTGATGTTCATGGTGAAGAAAACGAAAATTTATACACTTATTTAAATAATA
Organism: uncultured Methanobrevibacter sp.; assembly: GCA_964596915.1. Lineage (GTDB taxonomy): Archaea > Methanobacteriota > Methanobacteria > Methanobacteriales > Methanobacteriaceae > Methanocatella. Next base: position 7,325 of record CAZQWN010000086.1, on the reverse strand, counting down.
ATGATATTGATTTAGTTTTGATTCTTGGTGATATCACTGATTTCGGACCTTTGGATTTTGTAGGTCCTTTCATTGAAAAAATAGCAGAATATGATGTTGACGTTATTGCTATTCCTGGAAATTGTGATCCTAAAGGCATATGCAATGCTATTAATGAAGTTTCATTCTGTCTTCACAATAACATTATAGCTTACGGGGATGCCATTTTATTTGGATATGGCGGTTCCAATGAAACTCCATTCAACACTCCTGGTGAAATCCAAGATAATAAAATTTATGGGGATGTTTATGAATTATTAGCTAACTATGATTATGTGTATAATGATAAAGTCCCTAAAGTAAAAATATTAGTTACCCATGCACCACCATTCAATACAGAAGCGGATAAAATGGAAAATGGTGAACATGTAGGTAGTCAAGGAATATTAAAATCAATTCACGAATTTGAACCTCAAATTAATGTTTGCGGCCATATTCATGAAGCTAAATCACTCAGTAAAATTGGAAAAATTACTGATGTGGCAAATCCGGGAATGCTTAAAGATAATGGGGCTGTTCTTATTGATGTTATTGATGGCTCCAATTATGATATAAATATCATTTCGTTAGATGAATAACTATTCATCACTCTTTTTTTTAGTAAGATTTTCAGTATCTGGCTAATATTTAAAGTTTATATGTCATTGTTGATAAATATATATATGGATTACAATGAATAGAATTATTAAAATTTTATTAATCATATTAATTTTTATTACTTTTTTCGCTGGAATAATCACTTGTTTACCACATCAACAAAACGGCGAACAATTAGATGAATATACAACCATAGTTGGAAATAACTCCAACGGCACGGTTTATAAAATAACTTGCGGCAATAATTCATCCAATGATACAGCAATACTGATATTGGGAGTTCATAGTCTTGAAAGCGGTATTCATAATGCTACAAATGAGTCTGTAATGAATTTTACTAAAGACAATACTCTTAATAAAAAATTCATAGTATATTTCATTAAACTTAATTTTAAAGATAGTGGAATGAATATCAGTGATTATACTACCAACAGGCACATGGGAGAGCTGTTAGCTAATGAGTATGTTCTTCCGGATATTGAAAAATATGACCCGTATATCATCGTTGATGTTCATGAAATGGAAAACTATTGGGATTTACAGAGATATGTTGGTGTTATTGATAATAAATCTGATGTGACAATGGAGTATGCAAATGAAATAAGTGTTAATTCAAGTTATCCGATATATCCTATTAGGGGAGGCACTTCACCGGACTGGGTAACAAAACCTCTTGCTAAAAAAGGACACAACGTTATTTTATTTGAAACAGCTCAAGCTGACACTCAGCACAATAAAACATTAACTGCAATAGATTTGGTTAGGACTATTGATAAGATGACTGCCTACTGAGTTGTTTTTTGTAAAGGATATGATTTAGATTCATATTTTTCTTTTAATTTTTTTTTCAAAAATCAAATAACAACTTTTATTTAATATTATTTTAAAATATTTTATCATATTTAAAGGTGTTATTATGATTTGGATTAGAAGTGAAGTAGACGGTAATGTGTATAAAGAACCGTTTTCTAAAGGAATTTTGTCACGTTCACTTAATATTGCAGATATAGGTTCTCAAATGGCTCATGAAATAGCTAGTGAAATTGAGGAAGAGTTAATTAGAAATAACGTTTCCGAAATTGCTAGTTATGAGTTGGCGGAAGTTATTTTAGCACACCTCGAAAAGTTTAATCCAAGCATTGCAAAAAAATATAAAAATTGGAGATCCCTTAGAAATTCAAAAAAACCGCTTATTATTTTAATTGGTGGAGCTTCCGGTGTAGGTACTTCATCAATGGCGTTTGAACTTGCTAGCAGGCTTAGATTGAAAAACTTGATAAGTACAGATATGATTCGTGAGGTAATGCGTAAAATTGTCTCTAAAGAATTGAGCCCTGTAATTCATAAATCCAGTTTTGATGCTTATGAAAGCATTAGAACTCCTTCGATTCGTATTGATAATGTTATTGAAGGATTTATTAGTCATGTTGATGTTGTCAATGTGGGTATTGAAGCTATTATAGAGCGTTCAGTAAAAGAGGGTATTAGCACTATCATTGAAGGGGTACATGTAGTTCCAGGTTTTATAAGAAAAGATTTAATGGAAAATAATAATATCATTATTTTCACATTAACGGTTGAGGATGAAGAATCTCATAAACAGAGATTTTATTCTAGATGTAGGCAGCCTTGGGTAAAAAGATCACTTGAAAGATATATGGATAATTTTGATACCATAAGAAAAACCCAAAAGTTTTTAGAGGAACAGGCGAAAATTCATGATTCTAAAATAATTAATAATGTTGATATTAATCAAACCATTGATATTATGGTTAATGATACGTTAGAAAAATTTGGAGGTGAAGATAATGTTGAATAAGAAGGTAAATGAAATAATGACTAAAGACGTTATCACAACAACTTCAGATATTGATGTTGTTTATGCATTTGAGAAGTTAATGAAACATAAAATTAGTTCCCTACCTGTTGTTGAAGATGAAAAACTGATAGGGATTATAACAGCAACTGATGTTGGTCATAACTTAATTTTAGATAAATATGAATTAGGAACTTCAGTCGAAGAGATTATGATAAAATCAGTGATTACAGTTTCCCCGGATGACACTCTTGAAGACGCAATCAACATTATGAAGACTGCTGTTTCTTCTTCAGGTATTTTAAATCAACTTCCTGTTGTTGATAATGGTAAATTAGTTGGTATTATTTCTGATGGGGATATCATTCAGGAAATTTTCTGATAATATCAATTAATTTTTCTTATTTTTCTTTTTTAATTATTTTTAATTAGTTACTATAATAATTTTTTTTCTAGAAATAATTATTTCACAGATTATTCCGTCTTACTGTAATAGTTTTTCATTCTAGAAAATCCATTTTTTGAAAACATTTATATAATATTAGTGTCATATATATTTATGGCTAGACTGGAGGGTTAGGGGTCCTCTGTAAGCACACACCCCCTTTGGTGCAGTCGAAGTTCAAAAGGCGGCTTTTTGATGAAATATGAGCCTAAAAAAACAATATAGAAACCTCGTCCTGCAGGATTGGTGGTGGTGAAATTTTTACTGGAGGGTAAAAATCAGTCATCTTTGGTATAGGAACGGGTCAGGCCCGGAAGGGAGCAGCTTTACTATTAACATTTCAATGCTTGCAGAATCCCGGGGTGGAGTTGGATTTTTAGATCACTGATATTTTTGAGATTAGTCCACTTTTGAACGTGCCATTAATTAAAATAATTAAGTTTATAAATAAGTTTTAACATATAATTAGTTATACTTGTTTTTTCATATGTCGGGATGGCCCAGCCTGGTACGGCGTCGGACTGCTAATCCGATGGTCTTATGACCTCCGGGGTTCAAATCCCCGTCCCGGCGCTTTCATTATTATTTATCTATTTTTTGACTATGGTCATATTCTAATCCGATAGGGCAGGAGTGAACCATTACATATTTAACTTCTGGAATTTCTTTAATGATATTATTTTGAACTTCATGAACAATTTCATGAGATTGATTTAAAGTCAGGTTTCCATCAAGTTCAATGTGTAAAGCTACAGTAGCGTATGCGCCTAAATAATCTACTTTAATATTATGTGCATTTTCAGCATTAGGAGTCATTTCAGCAACGGTTTTTATTTGATTTATGAACTCCTCAGATGGAACTTTACCCATAATATTATCAATATTTTCTTTTGTAATTTCATATGCTGTTTTCAATATTAATAATCCGATTACAAATGCAATAATAGGGTCCAATATGGGATAGCCCATATTTGACGCTATCACACCCACTAAGATTGCAATTGATGAAAATATGTCTGTTTTTTGATGCTTTCCATCTGCAACAATTGCCGGACTTTTAATCTGTTTTCCTAAGTTTATAATATATTCGCTAACACGTAGATTAACAAGTATTCCAACAACCGCCATTACTGCCGCTAATGTGCTTGGTACTGTTATCAATGATGGATCGAGTATTTTTTCAACGGCACCCTGCATTATTTCCCAGGCAATAATGACTAAAAATATAACAATCACTAAACCGCTGATTGCTTCAGCACGCCCGTGTCCAATAGGGTGTTCATCATCAGCAGGTTTTTTACCAATATAAAAACCGATATATGCTATAACGGAAGTTGCTACATCAGATAAGGTATGTGCACCCTCTGAAACTAAAGCATAACTTCCTGCCATCATTCCAACAGCCACGTTTAAAACGGTTAATATGCAGTTTGCACTTATTGCCACAATTGCTGCTTTTTTACCACCTTTTTGACGAAATTCATCCATTAACGACACTCTCTTCTAGAATATTCATTGCTTTTTCTATATTTTCATAGGAATTGGCATAAGACATACGGACATGTCCGTTTCCATTAGATCCGAATGCCACTCCTGGAACAGTTATTACTCCTGCTTTTGCAGCTTTTGTTACAAAGTCTTCATCTTCTATTTTAGGGAAAACATAAAATGCTCCTTCGGCATTGACTGTTTCATACCCCATTTCATTTAATCGTGAAACAATCAGGTTTCTTCTGTTTTTAAATTCATTAACCATTTTTTTCACTTCGTCTTGAGGTCCGGTTAATGCAGCATATGCCCCTCTTTGTGATGTTGTACTTGCACATGCTATAGTGTATTGGTGTATTTTAAGCAATTCTTCTGTTAAATTTTCATTAGCAGTCAAATATCCAATTCTAAGGCCGGTCATTGCATATGTTTTTGAAAAACCGTTTAATGTAATTACGTTGTCGCTGTATTTTGCAGGGGAATAATGTTTTTTATCATAGATTATTTTTTCATAAATTTCATCTGAAATAATTAGGAAATCGTTGTCCATTGATAAATCGGCAATTGCTTTTATATCTTCTTTTTCCATTACAGCACCTGTAGGGTTTGACGGTGAATTTAAAATGATTGCCTTGGTATCTTTAGTAATTTTTTGCGCTACATCACTAGCTTTTAATTTAAAATCATTTTCCATTTTACACTCCACAGGTACAACACTGCCATTAGCTAGTTTTACACATGCTTCATATGATAAAAAGCTTGGGTTTGGTAAGATTACTTCATCTCCCTTTTCAATAAAGGCCTGTGCGCACATGTATAATGCTTCACTTGCACCTACAGTGACGATAATATTATCCGGATTAGTGTCAATTCCATTTTCATTTTTAAATTTTTTTGCAATTTCTTCTCTCAGTTCAATATATCCTTTATTAGGAGTATAATGAGTATCATTTTCATCAATTGATTCTTTCATTGCTTGTTTAATGTTTTCAGGAACATTGAAATCAGGTTCACCAATTCCTAAATTTATTGCATCAGGATTTGTCACTTCAAACATTTTTCTAATTTGTGATAATTCAATTGATTTGGTTCTACTTGCTGGATTTATCATAAATTTACCTCACTTAATTATAATATATATTATTATAGTAAAAATTATTTTTTCTAGTAATTATTTTTCACATGACCCGCAATTGTAGCATGTGGATTTTTCACACCATGGGGTTTGCTTCAATGTTTTCAATCGCCCATGTTCAATTTTTAAAAATCTTTTAGTTACTCCGATGTTAATGTTATCCCATGGAAGGTCATCATCAATATCGTATTCAGGGGTATTTTCTTTCCATTCCTTTAGGGTTATTTTTTTGGTTAATGATTTTTCAATTATTGCACCAATATCACTATTTCCACAGGATAATATATATTGCATTAATCCTTTTTTAGCACTTTCACATTTTATATTATATTTTCTCATTTCTTTTTGAATTAATCTTGTTTTACTTTTTATTTCTTTGAAGTTATATGCTTCCCACTGAAGTGGGGTTTGTGGTTTTGGAATTACTGGATTTACACTGAATTTTACATTTTTAATATTTTTATGCATGCCGGCTATTGTTTTCATATACTCAATCAGTTCTTTAATATCCTCCATTGTTTCTCCGGGGATGCCGATTAAAAAGTAGAGTTTTATTTTAAAATCTAGTTCGACTGCATTTTGAATAACCTCAAAGATGATTTCATCTGAAATGTTTTTGTTGATTACTTTTCTGAGTTTTGAAATGGATTCAGGGGCAAGTGTTATTGTTTTAAGTCCGCTTCTCTTTAATGTTTTCAAGGTTTCTTTTGTTATGGATTCAATTCTAAGTGAAGGAGTTGAAATCTGAAAACCGTTACTTTCGAGAGTTGTTGTTAATTTTTCCAATTCACTATAATCGGAAACGGCCGCACCTATTAGAGTAATTTTATTCAGGCCTGTTTTTTCTCGGGTTTTAATCGCCAAATCTATCAGTGTGTCACTGGGAGTTTCTCTCATCGGTCGGTATAGATATCCTGCCATACAAAACCTGCAGCCTCTTGTGCATCCTCTGGAAACGTTCAGCATTATGGTATTGTTGAAGATAGTCTGGTAATTTTCATCATCACTTGTGCTTATGATTGGATCTTGGATGTGATATGCATTATCCATTTTGTTAATAAGGGAAATTTTTGTTTCATTGTTATATTCCGGGATGTATATTCCATCAATTTCCATATACTCCTTCAATTTCTTTCCTGAAGTTTTGAATTTCTCCAAAAGTTTTTCTATTGTGGTTTCCCCCTCTCCGATTATGAACATGTCAATATAATTTGACATTGGCAGGGGATTAGCTGTCGGGCACGGCCCTCCTGCAATTATCAGGGGGTCATTTTCGCCACGGTTTTCACGCTTAAGAGGGATTTCTGATTTTTTAAGCATTTCCAGAATGTTAAAGTAATCCTCTTCGAACTGTATTGTAAAGCTGACAATATCAAAATGTTTTAAGGGGGTATTTGATTCGATGGATTTTGCATTGGGGTATATTATTCTTTCGCACCAAATATTTTCGTGTTCATTTATTTGATTGTATAATATGTTGTAGCCTAATGATGACATGGCGGTATTGTATATATTTGGATAGGACAGTCCAAAATGAATGTCGATTTGGTCACGATTTTTTAGAAATATATTTTTTTCATATAACATATTTTCAACAATTTTTATATAAATTTGATTTTTTTAATTAAATTTTCTTATTTTTACTATAATTCTTCTTAATTATTTTATTTTTTCTAGTTGGCACAATAATTATTTGAATTTTGGTATAATCAGTAAATATAATATTATTTTGATTACAAAAGGTAATTAAATCAAAAATTTATTTTTCATTAGTCATTAAAATTTTTATTTTAAATTCAAGTTAT
>CAZQWN010000085.1:0-9749 GCA_964596915.1 uncultured Methanobrevibacter sp. | reverse complement strand
ACTTAGGATTCTTATTGGATACAACTTTAACAACAACCAAATCAGCTTTAGGATCAACAGCAGTAGTGTTGTTTGCTTCATTGTTTGTTTTGTTGGAATCCAGAGTGTCACTGGTTACATTAGCTACGTTTGTGATAGTAGCGTTAGTAATATTTACTATGGTTCTAATTACTAAACTTGCAGATGCACCGTTAGCCAAGTCTCCAACATTCCAGACACCAGTATACATATTATAGTTACCGTTAGCTCCGTTGAAGATTAATCCAGCTGGCAAATTATCAGTAACTTTTACATTTTTCGCATCAGATGGGCCATTGTTTGTTACAGTAATAGTCCATGTGATTGTTTCACCGTATTTAGGGTTTTTGTTGGATACAACTTTAACGATTTCTAAATCGGCGTCATCATTTACTGTTGTAGTATTGTTTGCCTTGTTGTTGTCAGTGTTGTTATCCGGAGTGGATGAATTACCGACAGCAATGTTTTCAATAGTGCCATTTAAAATGTCTACAATAGTTCTTATGAATAATTTATAAGAATCACCGGATTCCATATCACCAATAATCCAAATACCTTTAGATGGATCGTAAAGACCTTCTTCAGCATTGTGACCGTTGTAGATTAATCCAGCAGGCAACTTATCAGTTACATTTACACCGATTGCTTTATCAGGACCGTGGTTAGTTACGATAATAGTCCATGTAATTTCATCTCCTTTCTTAGGAGTTGCATTGGATACTAATTTAATTACTTCTAAATCAGCAATATCACCAACACCAGTAGTGTTGTTTGTACCGTTGGTTCTGTTACCGGGAGTGTCACTGGTTACGTTAGCAACGTTAACAATAGTCTTGTTGGCAATACTTACGATAGTTGAAATTTCTAATACTTTACTTTCGCCGTTAGCCAAATCACCAACAATCCAAACACCAGTTTCAGGGTCGTAATTACCTTCACCTTTATGACCATTATAGATTAAACCTTCTGGTAATTTATCAGTTACCCTAGTGTTTACAGATACATCAGGACCTTTATTGGTTACTTTAACTGTCCATGTAATTGCATCACCAGTTTTAGTCATGTTTGCAGATACGAATTTTTCAACTACAAGGTTAGCTTGTGGATTAACATTTACAGTTTCATTATCATCATTATTATCAGGATTAGGGTCAAAAGTCACTGAACTGTAAATAAATACCTTATTAGTCAAACTAACATTAGTTACATTTACATAAGTTCTAATATTTAATGAAACACCTTCACCAACAGCCAAATAAGGAATTTTATAACTAATCAGTCTAACATCATGAATATTACCTTCACTATCAACAGCGAGAAGACCTTGAGGAATATAATCACTAACTACAATATTATATGAATCATCCGGCCCATGGTTGATAACATTAATAGTCCATACAATAATATCTCCTTTATTGTAAGTTGAATTTTCAGCAGTTTTGATAACTTCCAAATCAGCTTGAGGATAAATAGTAGTATTATTGTTTGCTTCATTGTTTGTTTCATTAGGGTCATATACATCATTGGTTACATTTACATAATTTACCAAAGTTGTATTTGATGCATTTACTAAAGTAGTTAAGGTTAAAGTCTGTGATTCGCCTTTAGCTAATGATTTAATGTACCATGTCATTGTATTTTGATCAAACATTCCTTTGGTTAGTGAATATTTATTTAATACTAAACCAGCAGGCAATTCATCTCTCACATATACTTCTAATGCTGAATCAGGACCTTTGTTGGTAACAACAATAGTCCATGTGATAATTTCACCTTTTTGAGCGTTTTTGTTGGATACCAATTTGATAATTTCCAAATCGGCTTCAGGATCAACATCAGTAGTGTTGTTAGCTTTATTATTGGTTTCATCAGAATCAGGAGTAGTAGAGGTTACATTAGCAACGTTGGTAATTGTAGTGTTAGTAATGTTTACAATAGTAGTAATTACTAAACTTGCAGATTTACCATTTGCCAAATCTCCAACAGTCCAAATACCTGTATTATTGTCATAAGCACCATCAGCATCTTTAAAGATTAATCCGGCAGGTAATTTATCAGTTACAGTTACATCTTTTGCATCACTAGGGCCGTTGTTGGTTACATTAATAGTCCAGGTGATTTCTTCACCGAATTTAGGGCTTTTGTTAGATACTGTTTTTACAATTTCTAAATCAGCTATTACAATTACATCAACACTGTTCCAATCATAATTATTTTTATAATTTGAATCAGGAGTGGATGAATTTGTAAATACTTCATTAAAGATAGTATATTCAATTGTACTGTTTGCAATTGTTTCAAGAGTTAAACGTCCAAAGTCATCAGTTGACATGTTTCCAATAGTCCAAACACCAGTAGTAGCATTATATTCAGTACCCTTTCCATTTCTACCACCCGGTTTATTATTATTACCATAGTAAGTATAAGCTTTAACGAAAATTAATTCTTTAGGTAATTTATCGATTACATATGCATCAACTGCAACATCAGGACCACAGTTTTCCACATAGATTGTCCAATAAACTGTTTCGCCTGAAATAACTTCATCTGGGTTTACATATTTTGAAACTTTTAAATCGGCAATTTTTTCAACATCAATAGTTTCATTGTCTTCGTTGTTTGATTCATTTGTATCATTGGTATCGGTAGTAACTACTGCAATGTTTGTAATGTTTTTACCTGACACATTGACTAAAGTAGTAATCAATAATGTTACATTAGTGTTAGCAGGTAATGTTCCGATAGCCCATTCACCAGTAGCAGGATTATAAGTACCATTACTATCATCTGAAATCCAAATTAATCCTTCAGGTAATTTATCAAATACAACAGTTTCAATAGCATCATCCGGACCATGATTGACAACAGTAATATTCCATATAACATTGTTTCCTTTGCTAGGAGTTCTGTTAGATACTGTTTTGATTACTTCTAAATCAGTTTGGTGACCTACATCAATGGTTGAATTATCTTCATTGTTTGTTAAGTCAGGATCAGGAGTATCACTGGTTACATTAGCTATGTTAGTTATTACTTCTTTAGAAACATTAACGGCAGTAACAATTTTTAAAACAACTGATTTGCCATTTTCTAAATCACCAATAGTCCAAATACTAGTGGAATTATCATAATTACCCATTTCTGCAGTAGAATTAACATATACTAAACCGGAAGGCAATACATCTTTAACAAATGCATTAATTGCAGCATCAGGACCTTTATTAGTAACAGTAATAATCCAAGTAATATTGTCATCTTTATTAGGACCGTGATTATCTACGGTTTTATAAATTGATAAATCTGCCATAGGTTGAACGTCAGTAGTGTTGTTAGCATCATTGTTGCTTTCATTACTGTCAGGAGTGGTTGAATTTACAACAGCAACATTAGTAATAGTTGCATTGGTAACATTTACTCTGGTTGTAATAGTTAATGTTACAGTTTTATCAATTCCTACATCTCCAATTTGCCAGATTCCTTGAGCATAATCATATAATCCGACACCAGCTTTGTGAGTAATATAAATTAATCCAGCAGGCAATTTATCTTCTACAACAACGTTTCTTGCATTGTTCGGCCCGTTGTTGTGAACTATTATTGTCCAGTTGATTAAATCACCATATTTAGGAGTTTTATTTGATACAAGTTTTGTAATTTCCAAATCAGCAATAGCCGGTACGTCAATAGTTTCATTATCATAGTTATTTTCCAAATCAGTATCATAAGTTGAAGTAGTAATGTTTACTTCATTAGTAATTAAACCTGTATCAACAACCTGGGTAGTGATTGTTAATGTGTATCTTACACCTACTTCTAAAGTACCAACTTCCCATTTATTTAAGTCTTTGTGATACATTCCAATAGGTGCTTGTATATTAGAAACAAATTCTAAACCCTCAGGCAATACATCAGTTACAACTACATTTTTAGCAGCATTCGGACCAGCATTGTAAACTGTAATAGTCCAATTTACATAATCATACTTACTTGGAGTTGAATTGCTTACTCTTTTGATAACTTCAACATCACATTCAGGAGGTATATAAGTTTTATTTTCTGCATGATTATTTGATGGGTTCGGGTCATCAGTAGTTGAATTAACGCTGACAACATTTGTAATTGTAGCATCGGTAACATTGATTGTAGTTATCATTTCACAGGTTTCTGTTTCACCAACTTCCATATCACCGATATCCCATATTCCATTACCTGTAGCAACATCAACATATACATGTCCTTTACTGTGAGCAGGAGATCCTTGTAAAATCAATCCATTAGGAACAATATCGGTTAAAACTACATTTTCGGCAACGTTAGGACCATAATTAGTAACAACAAGTGTCCAAATTACAGTATCGCCATAATGAGCTGTTTTATTAGATACTAATTTAATTACTCCGACATCTGCTTCAGTTTCCACATAAGTAAAATCATCAGCATAATTGTTATCTTCATCAACATCATTTGAAGCATAAACAGTAGCATTATTTGAAATGAATCCATTCAAAATATCTACACGGGTGTTAATAATTAAAGTTGCAGATTCATTTTCCTTTAAAGTACCGATATTACTCCATCTTCCGTTAACAGGATTATATGAACCTTTAGTTGAAGTGTAATTAACATATTTTACTTCATTAGGCAGCATGTCAATAACATAAACATTTAATGCATCATTAGGACCATTGTTGGTTACAGTAATATTCCATGAGACGATTTCATTATGTTTTGTATTATGATTTGATACTGTTTTACTAATAATTACATCAGGATTAAGGAATACAGTGTCATTATCAATATTGTTAGATTCATCAGGGTCAGGAGTAGTTGCATTTACAGCAGCGACATTAGTGATATTATGTACATCCGCTACATCCACTCTGGTTGGAATAATTAAAGTAACATATTCCTCAACACCTAAAGTACCAATATTCCAAACACCATTATATCTATTATAAGAAGTTTTATTACTTGGAATTGCATTACCAACAATTGTCAATCCGTTCGGCAGGAGATCATCAACATAAACACCATATGCAATACTAGGACCATGGTTAATTACAGTGACAGTCCAGTTTACAATATCCCCTTTACTTGCATGGGAAGGATTGACTGATTTGATAATCTGCAAATCAGCAGAAGAATTAACATTTACAGTTTCATTAACTGGTGGGAAATCCCATACATACATTGAGTTGTTCCATATTCCGTCTTTAACTGCTAAAACTTTTATGGTGATTTTTACACGAGTATGAGCGCTGATATTAGTTACATACCAAATTTGCTCATTACCGTAATTAATATAATTAGTTAAATCCGCACCCTGCAAATAATATTCACCAGTGAATCTGACACCTTCCGGAAGAACATCCCTAATTTGCACTACTTCAGTGTAATCACTGTCCCCTTCATTAAATAATCTTAAATAATATTCGAAATATTCGCCGGCAGAAGTGTTAGTCACACTAGCTTCTTTTGTATAATATAAATTAACTTTAATGGTTTTATTATCTACATTATTGGATAAATTCCAATCTTTCTCAGCGCAAGTTACATTAACTACATTGTCAAAGGTACCTAATTCGGTAGTTTGAACAGTTAATGTTAATGTTTCAGATGCTTCATGTGGTAAAAATCCGATATACCACTCATTTTTTTCGCTGTCATAACTTCCTTTAGTTGCTGAAGCTGAAACGAATTTTAAAGAGTTTGGAAGAATATCTTTTACAGTGACTTCAGTTGCATTAGTTCCAACACCGTAAACCCTAATTGTGAATACGGCATTTTCCCCAACAATATAAACATCTTTATTACTTGTTTTAGTAACACTAATGTCCACATGAGGAATTACTCTAAAAGTGGTACTGTTTTCAATAGCAGTATAAATTTCATCATCCGGGTGAGAAGCTGTAACATTATATTCTCCAGTGCGGAATTCACCAGTTGTTAGATTTTCCTTTTTAAGTGAAATTAAAACGTTACCGTATTTATCGGTTTTGTTTTCATATTCAAAGACCAAATCATTTGAATAAGTAACATTGACTTTAATGAGTTGGTCATCTTCACGGGCATCCTGATAGATTACCGCTCCATTCTGACTTTTATCTACACCATCCGCCGGGTGAATTTCATCGGGACCTGTTGTTCTGATACCATCCGGATATAAGTCTGTAGGATTTAGCGTGTATGTAACATTATGGAAAAATATATCATTAACGCCCAAATCATTGTAAATAGCATTAATAATATTGTCTCCTGCTACAAGAGTAACATTAAGTAAAAATTCCATATCATCAGTCCAATAAGATTCCTGAGGTATGGCTTCAGTAAATAAGAAATAACTCCATGCCTGGTTATTTTTAAAAGTATCATCATTTAAAGTTAAATTTTCTCCCCTATTATATATTGCAGAACCGTTACGTGCAGTGTTATATTCAAAATAAGAAAAGGAAATTTCATTATTGTCACCATCAATATAAATAGCTCCACCTAATCCATATTCAACATCTGTTGAACTAGGAATAGCATTATTATAAGTGAAATTTGAATTTAAAATTTTAGTATGACTTCCGATAGTGTGAATTGCACCACCATGCATTGAAGCATTGTTATTGTTGAAAGTTGAATTGTAAACATGAGAACTGTTTCCTTCTACATAAATTCCAGAACCGCCATGAGATGCAGTATTGCTATCAAAGACAGAATCATTACAATTAAAGTCATTTCCTTCTACATAAATTGTACCCATTTCAGAATGATGATTGGTAAAAGTTGATTTATCAACAAAAGAATCATTTCCTTCAATATAAATTGCAGCACCTTTTCCACCAGTTGCGTTATTGCTGTCAAATAGGGAATTTGTACAATTAAAGAAATTACCTTCAATATAGACTGTACCATTTTGAGCATCGTGATTAGTGAATTTTGAATTGTCAACAGACGCATAATCACCTTCTACATAAATAGCGGCACCATCACCATTATGAGCAAAATTATCATCAAAAATTGAATCGGCTACAGTTGCATTTTCACCAAAAATATGAATTGCACCGCCCACAGGAGCTTCATTATAATAGAACTCTGAATCAATTATAGTGTTATTATCCCCAGTAATATGGACGGCACCACCTTCTTCAGCAGCAATATTGTTTTCAAAATAACAACCTTCTATAGTAATATTATGACCATGAGAATTATCCCCAATCATAGCCTTTTCATGAAAAATACCCCCTACCATAATTCCTGCACCTTTTTTAGCTGTGTTATTTATAAACTCACAATTTTTTACATCCATATTATTGTGAGAAAGACCTAATGCCCCGCCTTCTTCTTCAGCAGAACAATTAACGAATCTGCAATTTTCTATTATAAATTTTTCATTTTCATCAATGTCACCATGTGCATAAATAGCACCTCCTACCCATGCAGAACAATTAATGAAATCACAATTAATTACAGTATTTGTTCCCCTTGCAAAACATATTGCTCCGGCATGCTGCTGGGAAGAAGTATTAATGAATTTCACATTATCATAAATACTGTTTTTCATTACTGTAAATTGCCCATTATCCCTATCTTTACCTGAAAAAGTAACTCTGGAGTTGGTAATATTAACATTGTGTAATTCACTTTCAATAGCATTAACAACACAAGTAGATGAAACAAAATTATTAATAGAAACATTATTAAAAATAGACTTATCAGAATGAATACCTAAACCGTCAACATAATAGCTGACAATATCCTCAAAAATTACATTTTCCAAAACACAGTCTACTAAAGTAAATACATTTCCATCACCGTATTTTTGGAAATTCCTAAATATAACATTTTTAATAGTACATCCTCCAAAATAAACCCCTGTTGGTAAAGAAATGCTTCGAGAATCAAATACAGCCATTTGATCTCCTTCACCACCAAGAATAATTATTCCTGAAGCGGAAAGTCGTTGAGTAAAACCATCCCATCTATAAATAGTTTCTCCATTGAGGACAATAGTATCATTCTTAGAACAGCTGTCAGCAACATTTTGGAAGGCATAAAAATCATTCCAGCCTCCTAAATCACGAACAGTACCTAAAACATTTTCATCAGAAGAAAGCCCTAAAACAGAGTTTTCTTTAACATTCACTGTTGAATCCTTATAAACTAAGGATTGGTCAATTGATTTTATATTATCTATACCTGACTGATAATCATTCGTCGTATTTTGTTCAGGAGTAATTTCCGCTAATTCCTGATTATCAGAAGAAGATAATATTTCTAAATTATTATCTTTAACATTATTAATAGAATCTACCGCAACATCAGTAGAAACAACATCATTACTTAAATCCGCAGTAATATTTTCACTAGCTGAAACAGCACTGATCATTAAAATAACTAGCAATATTAAAGTAATGAATGAATACTTTAATTTAAATTTCATTTAAAACCTCTCTATCAAATTAATATTTTTGATAAAAAAATTACATATGAATAAAAATAAGAATAAATGAAAGAAGTAGACAAACTACTTAATTACTATATAGTTAAAAGAAGTATATAAAGTTTTCTAAAAAAATTATATTAAACTAACAATAAAAAGAATAAAAATTATACAATATAATTAATATATTGTAAAATATTATACAAACTACCAATATGAAAAATATACAATAACTTAATTATTTTCAGCCAGTAATTAAACATTGAATGATTAAAACTAACTGAATAGATTTAAATCAATTCGGCATATTTTACCGTCATAAACCATTGCTGAATTTAAGCAATAAATTAACCCGATAAGTTATTCTTTTATTTCATTAATATGTAGTTACAGTTATAAATCAACAAACAATTACAAAAAAAGTCGAAAGTCAAATTACTCTTAAAAAATTCGCAAAATCCTAAAAAACCAAAAAATAAATCATCATAAAATAAAGTATCAAAAAAAGAAGAAACAAACAAAACACAGCAGCATCTAATATGTTCACTGATTGAATTTTCAATACTGTATAAAAAGTCACCAGTGTGTCTGTCATTAAAATCATCATTTACATCAATAACATAAATACCATTATCAAATATAGCACTGTTATGTATTATATCATTCACACTATCCCAAATATTAAACGTCTCCCGATCTAAATTTTTAACAGAAATTGAATTGAAAAATCCGATTTCATCAGCTAAATAGGATAAAATAGTTATTATATTCGGATTATAATATGAAATATGAAATGAATTATTGATACTTGTACCATCTATTGTAAATCCATCTTCACAACTCTCATTGACATCATCTTCTATTTCAGTAAAATCACTTACATAAGAATCTTTATAATCAGAAGTATTAATATCAAGAGTTTCACAGGCAGAATCTAAATCCACCATAAAAATATGTTCATCGTCATAACTTACTGATTCATTAATTTGAGAAAATCTATCAATTTCTTTGTTAATTTTCTCATCTGCAGAATCAAATTCGTTATCGGATGATTTTACCTGAGTATCATCTATCTCTAAATTATCAACAGATTGATACTCTTCGGTATAAACTCCCTCATCACAGACATCATACTCTACATAAAATGAATCTGTAGAATTCTCAGCAGCTATTGCTGGAATTAAAACTAAAACTAACATTATTAAAATTGTTAATTTTAAAAAATTTGATCTTAAGTTCATACCGACAAACCTTTCATTTCATTCTTTTTAATATAATATTGTAATATTTTTATACAACTACC
>CAZQWN010000084.1:0-9758 GCA_964596915.1 uncultured Methanobrevibacter sp. | reverse complement strand
TAAGACCGGGAAAGCCTCAATCAATCTGAATTACAAAAGCGGAACCTATAGCGTATTAAGCGTCTGCAATGGAAACAGTGAATTTGAAAGTGCCAGTGCAAAAAGCACCGTAACGATTAAAAGCACCATAAAATGCAGCGATTATTCAAAATACTATAAAAATACAGGAAAATACTCCTCGACTTTTTATGACAAAAAAGGAAAACTCCTGAAAAATACTGCCGTGAAATTCAAGCTAAACGGCAAAACCACATCAGTTAAAACCAGCGCAAAAGGAGTTGCAACGCTAGCCATCAGTTTAAAGCCTGGAACATACAGCATTACTGTAACCAATCCGAAAACAACTGAAAGTTTAACAAAGACCGTTACGATAAAATCATTAATTGAAACAAATGACCTAACATTTAATGAAACTCAAAAGGCAAAATTCAATGCAAAAATCCTAAACAGTAACGGAAAGGCATCGGCCAATAAAAAAGTTACTTTGAAAGTTAATGGAAAAACATATACCAAAACCACAAATAAAAATGGAATTGCAACACTTGACTTAAGTTTATCCAATGGACAATACACAATAACAACACAATATTCTGATTTGAGTGTTAAAAATAAGATAACAGTTAATAAAGTGATAAATCCCAGTAGATACACTCATACGATTCTTATTCCAGATTATGTCAATGTGACTTTAAATAACGTGTTTGAAAATTCCGCATACACAATAAAATCCGGATTAAATGGGATTATAAAAATGCCCAAAAATGAGATTTTTACAGTACAAATAGGTGAAAAAAGTTATTTGTTTTCAAATACAAAAATAGACGGAGTAAGTTCAACCCTAATAGGCTATAAATATCATTTAATACCATTTGACGGAAGTACAGTGCAAAGTGATGTCAACAAAAGCAATCTAAAAGGAAATGGAATCATCATCTCAAAAGTTAAAGGATTTACACAGATAGACTACACGTCAAACACCCTGGACAATGTGGAACTGTTCGGATTTTATGCAGATAAAGGTCTGCAAAACAGTGAAACATTCACATATATGCAAAACGACAAGATAACCGCTAAAGTCAATGTCATGACACAAAGCTACGATGAAATGGGCGTGAAATACAGCTTATCCAAATTCTATCAAAAAACGATTTATGACTTTAACTACAAAAGCTATGATGAGATTACAAACCATGATACCAATTCCATCAGATTTACAAACACAAATACACCAGTTACATTTACATATTTTGGAAGAAGTATCGAGGGTTATGTATCCAAAGAGGACATCATTACCAAATTTTCTGTAAACGGGAAAGAAAAACTTGAAAAACAGGAAACAATCAGCTACGGATTGGCGGATAAATACAGGAAAACACTAGGTTTTGAAGTGCTGCAAGCATACAGCATAATAAGTGAAAAAATAACTCCCGAAATTCTAAAGAACTGGGTCAATAAAAATAACCTTTATTTAAATCGTTTTGGAGTTATGAACGTTTATGGCATGCATTTGGCTTGCCTTGAAACAACATGGCTTGCCGATAAAATAGCTGATGAATATGCAGACAAATTTGCGGTTACATGGAACCGTGGAAATGCAATGACAATACTTGGAGGAATAAATCTGGACGACACATATCTAAACGTGTTAGATTCAGATATGGGAATGAACGTTAAGGGAAATAAAGACAATGCATCATTATTTAGATTAATAAATTCACTGCAACTGCCTAATATTGAGGAATACTGTCTGGAAGAAGTTTCAACAAGATATATGAACATTACCACCAATTCCCAAGACAACATTCTAATGGCAATAGCCAACAGTAAAACAAGCATAGTGCAATTCGGTGAAATGCTATATCTGTTTGCAGAAGACGGGAGCAATTCCGCCATCATTCTCAATACCACCAGCGGAGTTTCAAGTGTAATCTATTCCCATAACAGTGCAACATACAAGGGATCATCAATAGCCACAAGCAGTGACTGCTGTAGTGTCGGAATACTTCCTAAAGATATCATTTCTGGGATAAATAATGCATTGAATCTATTTTCATCCCTAAAAACAAAATTCAATGAAATTTTAGATCAGATCCATCCATTGAGTAAAATGGTTTATAAGGTTTCAACATTTATTGCAGGAAAAGTCGCTGAAGGAACTACAAAAGTTGTTTTGGGTATTTTAGGGTCAATGGTTTTCATACAGCAAACTGGTGTTGATATCAGAAATGACTTTGTTGAGGAAAAGGACTGGTATAAGGTCATGAATACTGTAACATTTACCCGTCCGGGATATCAGCAAAACAAAAAAGTATATAATATTCCCAACAATAAAGGAGGATACGATTATATTGAAGTTGAAATCAATAGTGACCTCAGTTTAAATAGAAATAACGCAATATATATAAGTGACGGACAAACAAAGAAATTAACAAAGTCCGAAACATACAAGTATTTCAGTGAGGAAAGTTGGTCTCCATTTAACGTGCCGACCAAATACTGGGATAAAAGTTGGAAGGTATCATGAAAATTATAGAGTCTTTTAAGGAACAGCCAATGACCATTAAAATATTGGATATCGTATTCATAGTATGCCTCGTATACGAGTTCATTCTAATATTTTTTGGCAAGCAGCTTAATCTGTCAATGTCCACATTGATGCTGTTCATAATACTGGCAGCTACCGTCCATAACATGAAAAACTAGCGAAAAGGTGATTTGATGAACAGAACTGAAACGATATTTCTGACTGCAGCAACAGCAATACTGCTCATATGCATTGCTACAATGCCGCAATATTACTTCATATTTGTCTTTTTGCTAGCTTTGGCTTTAATAGTTATAGCGATGTCACTTTTAGCCAAATATAGGCAAAAATATGAGAATAGAACATTATCTTTAATATTCTGCATATTGGCTATTATTCTTTTTGTAATATACTTTGTAAACTCAATCTACATTGACTTTGCAAATGGCAGTTCAACAGGCGACAGCCTATTGTTATTGGCATTGTTTATAATTTCAATAGGTCTCGGATGGTTTTTTGAAAAAAATGATTAAAAGTTAAAATATTAATTTATTTTAACTTATTTTACTTTTTTTATAATTGAATAGCTTCCTGGGTTACTTCATCGTTGTCCTCATCATCATATAGGATACGAGCTAATTTTAACAGTTTTTCCTGACCTTTAACTTCGTCTTTGAATAAAGGAACTTCCGCAATGTGTTGGTTCGGGAACTTTTGGTCAATCAAGGCTAAACGTTTTTGCTGCAATTTGTGTCTTGAATGGCAGAAATCACACTCGCAGATGTCAGGCATCACCTGGTTTACAATAACGCTGTCAACTGTAATGTCATATTTGCCAAGTGCTTCCAAAGCCCTTTCGGATTCATAAATTGACATTTCTTCAGGAATTACAACCATCTTAAAGGTTGTCCTGTCAGGGTCAGACAATACCTCTTTTGCCTTGTCGATTTGTTCTTTTGTCCTTTTTAAATCTTCAGATGTTTGAGGATTATCAACTGCATCCATGAAAGGCATGATTTTTTTAAGCGCATTGGTTGCACTGCCCAGTTTTGCTTTAAGCATCATCATTTTACCCACCCATGAGTCCATTACCTCAGGGAAGGACAATAACCTTAAAGTGTGTCCGGTTGGTGCTGTATCAAACACAACCACATCATATTCATCGGAATTCATGACGCCCATAAACATTTCAAATGCTGCAGCCTCATCAGCTCCCGGAGATGATGATGCCATATCAAGCTGGTCAGATAAGAAGTCCATACCAAGCAAATCCCCGTCATCTGAAGGATTTGATGCCTTTTGAGCTTCCAATTGTGCTTGCTTTTGCTCCATTGCAACATCAGGGTCAATTTCAACAGCGAATAAATTTGTTTTGATTTCACGAGGATAGCTTCCGATAGGAACTTCCAAGGAATCAGATAATGAATGAGCAGGGTCAGTTGATACAATTAAAGTTTTTTTGCCCTGTTCAGCTAGCCATAATGCAGTAGCAGAGGATACTGAAGTTTTACCAACTCCCCCCTTACCACCTATAAAAATGAAAGTTGTTTTATCCTTATTGAATTTAAAATAATCTCTAAATGCCAAGTAATATACCTCCCTAAATAAAGTTACTTTTAGTTATTAAAACTTAATGTTTTATAGTATATAAAATTATATGCTTTTATATGGATATACTCCTTTTGTATTATATTCATTTTTCAACCATGCTTTAAAAACAAAGTTCGGCATATAATACTCCTTATTCTCCATTTCAATGAAACCATTATCCAACAATCTATTTAAAGATCTGCCTATTGCCCCACTAGTCACATTTAGTTTTTTAGCTATTCCTGACCTGTTTAAAGATTCATCAACTAGTGCAGTTAAGATTTTCTGCTCCTGAAGATTTAATCTGAACCATGAGTTTGAAAAATGCATGGCCAACACATGTAAAAACTTAATGAAATTATCCTTAACAGAATATTCATCCAAACTAACATTTCGAGGCAAAAGATTTCCAAAAGTATTAATATAGAAAGGTATACCCTTTGTGCACTCGTAAAATTGATCAAAGCCATCATTCGTAAATTTCAAGTAACCCGCTTTTTCGCTTAAGTAATTTTTTGTTGTTTCATATGAAAAAGGCTTTATTTCAATTGTAATCATTCTCCCACCAAATGCTCCATTACTGCCTGCGATTTCTTCGATTAGACTATCTTTAACACTCATACTTCCTGAAAACACATAAGAAACATTATTTTGTTTTTGAATATAACTTCTCATATACCACAAGAAATCAGTTAATTCATCTCCAAGCTCTTTAATGATTTGAAATTCATCAAAAAATAAAAACACACCATTAATATCCTCTTTATACTCATCGTATAAATATTGAGGCAGTTCCATTACAAAATTTGCCAGTTTCTTATAGTTTTTTTTCGTCCATAAAAACGGCACAGGATATCCTTTGATGTTAACTATTTCATTTAAGGCAACATCATGAGTTTTAATGTATTTTTCGATTTTCTTGTCAATGGTTTTAATTCCAAATTCACTGCATCCTTTTATTATTTCATCATAAATCAATTCTATCAAGGATTTTCTTGTAAACTCATCTGTCTGATACGCATTTGATGAAGACAAGTCAATATAAATCACCAAATAATTTTCATCACGAAAATTTTTCTGAATTCTTTTCATCAATGCTGACTTGCCAACACCACGAATACCGGTTAGTAAAATTGATGGAGAAGTACCATATCGGCTACTCCTTAGCAAATCAGAGATGAATTTAATGTCTTCAACCCTATTGTAAAATTGATTTTCATTTAAATCATTATTGGTTCCCCATGCCAGTTCATTCATAATAATCACTTACTGATATATTTAGTTTTAATCATAATTAAATGTATGCAATTTGAATAATATGTTAAAATTGAATAAAAAATATAAAGTGTGCAAATTGAATATCATGTTAAAATTGAATAACACACATTAAGTGTGCAATTTGCACAGTGTTCGTCTCCAAATTCACATCACCAGTCACACTGCCCAAATCTTTATTTTTTACTTAGTAACTTAAGCCGAGTTAATGATTTTTCAAATGGGTAATTTAGGCAAATTTATGGATTTCCAATTATTTATAAAAAAAATGATATCCCAAAATATTCTCATCTAAAACTAATTAAAAAAAAGTCATATAAAGTTTAATATATTAAAATAAGTAAAATTAGTTAAAATCAATGCCTACAACATGATAAACATGCCCGAACAAGTAGACATTGAACTAAAACTATTCATTCAAAGTTTAGAATTTATGTATCCAAACATGGATTTAAACTCTAATGAATATTATGAAATATATTGTATATAAACTTTATTTTTTAATTTATAAACTGTAAAAAATGTCGATTAGAACTCAACAAACCCGAACATAACCTTTTAAGGCTATCGTCAAACAATAGTTCTAATATTTGAAGATTCCTGCAATTTAAAGGAGAAATCGATTATGGCATCGGATTAATTATATGTAATCCATTTGATGAAGAACGCCAGACCCCCACGAGATGATGGTGTATATGAGCATTCCTATCCAAAATTTCTTTCGAATACTCATAAGGATTCCCCCATTTTGAATAATTGGATTTGCCAATAGATATTAACGAAAAAGGAAATAGATTTAAGAGGTTAGACAATCAACATGATTTGATATGAAACATGTATATTTATAGAGGATAGAAACCATTGGTTTCATACTTGATTTTTAACCATCTTTCAAGCATCTTGTCTGCCAGTACAAATTTTCTTTCACGATTGAATTCAATTATTCCCTGATTTGAAAGTGAGTCTATGAATCTTGTTATGCTGGATTTCGCATATCCCAACTCATTGTCCAAATCAGCCCTGTTTGAGCCTTCATGCTCCAGAAGATATATTATGAAATCCTTTTCTCCCTCGCTTAACCTTCCCCAGACATAAATCCACATCGTGGCAACCTGGTCAATGTTAAACTTGAGTGTTTGTTTGATTATTTCCTCATCACATATTGTGTTGTTAGGCAGGACTGATGAGAGGCTATTTATATATAGGGGAATTCCTCGTGTGCATGCGTAAAATCTTTCAAATCCATTATCAGTGAATTTTAGATTATTTGATTTTTCCTTGATGTATCTTCTTGTCTCGTCAGCTGTGAACGGCTCGATATTTATCTGTATCAGTCTTCCTCCGAATGCTCCTTCCTGACCGTTGATCATGTTGATTATATCTGAAGTTTTTGAAACAGAACCTGTGAAGACATAACCTACATTGAACTGCTTTTGAACAAAGCTTCTGATTAGCCAAAAGAATGCATCGGGTTTTTTAACGTTTTTCAATAGTTGAAACTCATCGATTACTATTATATATCCTTTTATGTCTTTTGACTCATCAACGATTTTTTGAGGAAGCTCCATTACAAATTTGGAAAGCTTGTCATAATTGTCATGGATTACCGGAATCGGCATGTCCATTATATTCGCATCTCCCGGAAAATCATAATTTTTTAATTGTAGTCTTTTAACCTGTCCGGTTATTTTATCAATCCATTTTTTGTATGATTTCTTATCCTTGGACATTGTTTCGTTTATGGAATTCAAGATTGCCTTAAGCACTTCCTCCTCGGTCAGGTTTCCCTTTTGCCTTCCGACGATTTCGGATATGTCGATGAATGACGTCAGAATGTCCTCGCTTTGATCGTTCAATACCTTTTTAAGAAGGAATGTCTTGCCCACTCCACGATATCCTGTAATCAGCAATTGAGGAGGAATATCCAATCTGACTGTTGACAGCTGAGTATTTATCATGTTGATATCCCTCACCCGATTGAAAAAGTATTTGTCTATATCCTTGGGCATTGAAACAGGCATTATCTTCATTTTTAAACAACTCCAGATAATTTTTTTTAATTGGACATGTTCCTTAATATCGAACATGTTCTATTTTATAAAACATAATATTTAAAATTATTGAATAATAATAGTTCGATTGAATCGAACATGTTCCATTAAATCAAAAAGTGTAATGATGATTATGGAATTGGACATGTTCCATCAAATCGGCAAAATGGCCTTTTTAATCATATCATCACGTGCAGACATAAAATATTATAAATTTAAAAGTATTTAAAACTAATTATTTTCTAATTTGAAGTTTAAAATGAAGTAAAATCAATTTTAAACAACAAAGACAATATTACACAGTAAAATCAATATTATACTATGAATAAATAAGATGATTACAGATTAAAATCCTAATGCATTTGGCCTAAAGCCTTATCCCACCAACCATAATATCATCTTTAGGAAAACCCCCATATTTAATTAAATACTCATAATACAGTTCTAATACATCATCATTCTTTCCCCTCCCCTGTAAAGCCTGACCATATTTTAAATAGAATAAAAAAATGAAAAATATCTTAAAGAATGCTGAATCATCAGGAATAGATGGAAATGAATATACATTGTCTTTTAAAAAAATTAGCATATTAAAAACAATATTAAAAATAAATAAAAAAACGAGTAATTAAAATAACAGTCACAGCATTAATCATTAGTTTAATTATAGAAAAAATTAATTTAAACTATACTTCGACCATGATGAGCTTGCCCGTCGACGGATTCTTATAAACCTTACCCATCTCAGTATAACCCTAAGGACTGATACATACATCCTACATAACATCCAACTTACGAACCATATTCATTTCATAAGTAGCATTGCATCAACATAGGAATATCCATATCCAAATCACCCACAACAGACGTGTTAAATGAAATGACAACAAAACACTAAGTCTAAACGAATTTTAAACAACAGATAACCCCAAGTCATTCGTGACATAATTCAATATAAAAACTTTAAAATTTAAATTGCTCATTTAAGGAAGGTTTATTTTGAATATCAATAATATATTATTTTATCTATAATTCATTTATTTGGCTTTTTTCAAATGATTTTATCCAGAAATAAGTATAATATAGATTGTTGCTGAATTCATAAGTTCCACTGTTTTTATGACCAGTTGATTCAAGAATTCCCAATTCCACCATTTTTGACAAGAAATTAGATAATACATTATCGCTTATGTCCATAGCATCTTTGATATCTGATCTTTTAAAATTATTCATCTTATTTTCCACTAGGAATTGTAAAATAGGTTCATATTTGTCACTTTTAATCTGGTCAAGTATCGGTTTAATTTGTTTTGAACCGATTTCATATGCAGCATTAATTACACCAGCAGTAGCATCCTTTTTTGATATAAAATTATCTTCAGATGTCCAAAATACGGATTCCCCAATTTGCTGCATCATCAATGGCAAACCTGAAGAGAATGCGACCATGATCTCCAAAGCTTCAGAAGATATTTCCATTCCAACTTGAGAGAAGGTATCCTTAAAAAAGTCAGTTACATCATAATCTGTCAAACAGTCGATGAAATCAAAATGAAATATGCTCCCAAAGGATTCCTCATGAACAACTAATGCATTGAATCTTTCCGGATATCCTGCAAGTAAAAAATAAACGGGCAAATCATAGTGATTACTTACCGCAAGCGTATCTGCTAATTTTTTATACCAATCAGCAAATTCCCTTGATTTGGATAATCCATTAATATCATCAATGATAATTAAAATTCCGTTTTTTCTGCTTTCGGGAAATTCGCCGTAGATTTCTAAAATATAATCCTGGAAGTAATTTTTGAAATTCCTTGACAATTCAGTGTCTACTTTAAAATTGACTTTTGTTCCCTTGATTCCAATGCTTTGAACGTGTTTTCCAAACCATTTTTTAATTTTTTTTACTCTGCTTTCAGGAGGCATTTCATTGATTAATCCTTCAATGATTTCTTTGGTTAAAATTTCAATTGAATTGTTTCCCTTGTTTGAAACATAAACTCCAATCATTCCTTTTTTATAGTCAACAAAATCTTTTACAAAATCTGTGACTGAAGTTTTACCCATTCTCCTATTCCCAGTTAAGAAAAAATGTTGTGTTTCACCTTTTATAGCAGGGTTGACATATCTTAGAATTTTTTTAATTGTTTCTTGACGTCCACAGAATCTATCCGGAGAAACTGGAATTCCCGGCTGAAATGGACTTTCCCTATCAAGATCAAAATCCATAAAACAACACCACCAAAATTAATTATGTAATAGTTTAATTCTTATCATTTAAATTATTTCAGTTTTAAACAAGAACAATTTTACAC
>CAZQWN010000083.1:0-9828 GCA_964596915.1 uncultured Methanobrevibacter sp. | reverse complement strand
ATTACTCTTTTTGCTTTTCCTTCAAATCTTGGTAATGTTTTTGGTTCTACTAGAGTAACTTTTACTCTGATTCCGGTTTCATTTTCTATTGATTTTCCGATTTTATTTTGGACATTCATCATTTCCTTAATTCCATCGAAGAAAATCTCATGGGACGCTTCCACTTTCACTTCGATTTCGTCAAGTGTGCCGGGCCTTGTAACTATAATCATGTAATGAGGCTCTGCATCACCTACTTTAAGCAACGCTTTTTCGATTTGTGATGGGAAAATAGCCACTCCTTTGACTTTAATCATGTCGTCGGACCTGCCTGTGATTCTGCTCATTCTTGCATGAGTCCTTCCGCATTCACATTTTTCATAGGTGATTTTGGTTAAATCTTTTGTCCTGAATCTGATGACTGGCATTCCTTCCCTTTCAAGATTGGTCAATACCAGTTCTCCAGGCTGGTTTTCACCTAAAACCTGTTGGGTTTTTGGATTGATGATTTCAGGATAGAAAATGTCTTCTGCAATGTGCAATCCTTTCTGTGCACAGCACTCTATTCCCACGCCCGGGCCCATAAGTTCTGTGAGTCCGTAGATATTATATGCTTTGGTTCCAAAGATTTCCTCCACTCTTTGTCTGATTTCTTCGGTCCATCCTTCAGCTCCAAATCCGATTGCCTTGATTCCTAGGCTTTTTGGGTCGATTCCGTCTTCAAGAG
Organism: uncultured Methanobrevibacter sp.; assembly: GCA_964596915.1. Classification (GTDB taxonomy): domain Archaea; phylum Methanobacteriota; class Methanobacteria; order Methanobacteriales; family Methanobacteriaceae; genus Methanocatella. The sequence continues at coordinate 9,122 of CAZQWN010000083.1, read as the reverse complement.
CAACTTCGCCCAGATGAATTCCGTATGATGGTGTAAAAATCAGTCCGGTTGTGCCGAAGTCCTTCATGATTTCGATTTGTCTTCTGGTCTGGCCGGTTGAAATAGGAATGATTGCAGCCCCTACCTTATGTGAGCCGTAGTGAACTCCAAAACCTCCGGTAAACATTCCGTATCCATGAGTGTTTTGTAAAATATCGTCTTCGCCGATGTCCATCATTGTAAGTCCACGTGCGATTGTTTCTGCCCAGGTGTCCAAATCCTTTTCCGTGTAGCCTGACACGACAGGTTTTCCTGTGGTGCCTGATGATGAATGGAGCTCTTTGATTTCTTTTATGTCTACTGCAAATAGTCCGAAGGGATAGCTTTCCCTCAAGTCATCCTTTGTAATAAATGGGAGTTTTTCAATGTCTTTTAAAGTTTCTATATCTTCGGGAAATACTTCAGCTTCAGTATATTTTTTGTTGTAATACGGAATCTTGTCAAATGCTCTTTTAACGGTAGACTGAAGTTTCTTTAACTGTAATTCTTCAAGGTCTTGCCTTGGCATAGTTTCAATTTCTTCATTCCAAAACATATTTTGCCTCATTTTTTTAATTTAATGTTATAATATATTTTTCTCAATCACTATAAATGTTAATCTTTTTTAAAGATTATTGCTAAATATTAATAATGATGTTTGTTTGTTTTCTCAACGACATCATGTAAAATTTATATACTTTATTAAGTAATATTAAATTGTAAATTATTAAATTTAATTTGAATGGAGAAATTAATATGGATATGATGAGTGTTTTATGGCAAGTCGGTATATTTGCGTCAGTCCTTGTATTCGGTATAAAGATAGGACTGGCATCAGGTTTGGCCAATTTGTCTAAAAAGTTATTTGCTGTAATCTGTATTGCATATGGTGGTGGTATAGTGTTGATTTCCGCTGTCGCTTCTTTATATGCTGATCAGTTGATTCAGGCAATTTATGGTTATAATACAATATTTTATATTATAATGGCTTCAATCATGATTATTGCAGGGTTATTTACAATAAGAGAATGGAAAATACACGATAAAAATACATCTACTGCTACTTCTCTAGCTATTATTGCTCCTTGTCCATGTTGTTTTGGTTCTATCATTGCAAGCGTTCTTGTTGTTGCGCCGACTATTGGTATCAGTTCACTTAATTTAAGCTGGTATGCAGCAGCGGCGCTGGTTGGAGTTATGATTGTAACTTATCTTGCATCAAACACAATCATCAGGTTCATTTCAAAACCTTATCCTATTGTTTTGGGAAATTTCATGCTTTTGCTTGGTGCATACTTCCTGCTTTCAGCTATTGTAATTCCAAACATTGCAGGAGCCCTGACCAAAACAATGAGTCCAATTTCTATTGGTTCTCCTCAGGACATACTTATGATAATCCTGGCCTTTGCCATTCTGATTGTTGGAGGTATGGTTTTAACCAAAAGGGGAAGAAATATTCTAGAATAAATGTTTAGGTGAAAAAATATGGCTTTAAATATTCCAGGTGGAGAGTTTTTAACAGGTTCTTTGGATGTCATTTCCCAAAGTTTGACAATTCCTGTTCTTGTAATTTTGCTTATAATTGTTATAATTTCCATAATCTCTTTGGGCGGATTGATTGCTGAATACACTTCCAGAAAAAAGGTTCCTGTAGGCACTATCAGGGATTTGATTTATCAGATTAATGCCGCTGAATCTCATGAGAAATTATTAAATGTGATTTCCGGCGCTAAAATACCAAAAGCTCAAAAGAAGGTTTTGACTGAAATTGCATCTTCAGATTCATTAACTAATGACTCCCGTGATGCATTGGCTCGCAAATTGTTCGAATTTGAAGAAGAAAAAACCATGAGCAATCTGCAAAAGACTGATATCATTACACGTATCGGACCAACTTTAGGTTTAATGGGTACATTGATTCCGATGGGTCCGGGTCTTGCGGCATTGGGCGCAGGGGACATCAATACTCTTGCAAGTTCTCTTACAGTTGCGTTCAACACAACAATTGTTGGTATCGGTTCAGGTGCATTATGTTATGTTATCGGTAAAATCAGATCAGGATGGTATGACAGATACTTATCTGATTTGGATGCTTTGATAGATGCAGTTCTTGATAGAATGAATAGACAGTGATTTTATGGTACGAAAACAAAGTAGACGAAGGTCTAAGCGTGTTGAAGAAGACCCGATGGCAGGTACGTCCAACTTGGTGGATGCAATGCTTGTTATTGCTGTTGGATTTTTAGTTTTTGTTATCATAAGCTGGAACATGCAGGCGATGATTGACCCAAGCCAGAATGTTCAGGAACAAATGCAGCAGCAGACCATGACTGAAGTAGACCAGGGCCAGCAGCTGAATGAAACTCCTGACACTTCAAACAGCTCAGGTCAGGGGTATACTGAGATGGGTAAGGTCTATAAAGACCCTGCGACGGGTAAGCTGATAATGGTGGAAGGCTAGTCCTTTCACATTAAAACTTTTTTTTTACTATTTTTTTTTTCAATTCGATACTCTTTTGTGCAACTTTTATATGTTTAAAACCTGTAATATAATACTATATTTTTGGTGATTTCTATGCCTGAGGGTAATGTTTATAGGGTTTTGATATTGAATTTCATATCTTCAATGATAATTGCAGTTGTCACCTGTGACATTTTTTATGCCTTTGGCCTTAAGGGGGGAATGTATCTGGGAGATCTCTTCGGACTCTACTTCCTGGTGGTTTATGGGGTTAATAACCTTGTTGAAGCTAGGGGAATACCAAATAATTTTTACAGGTTTTTGATTGTCATAGCCAATATTCTCATATTTGACCTGGTGTTTGTATTTATAATTCCGTTCCTGTTCGGACCGAATGCGTTCCCTGCAGCTGAACATGTGGCTCTGAACTGTAATGGTGCAATGTTTGATATCCTATTGTCCAAGGAGTTCTATTTGGCACTCTTTGCAGTTGTCATGCTGATATTCAATTTTGTGATTTACAGAAGAAGTAAACGACAATACCGAGTATAGATGAAAATCTATTGCTGTTTTTATTTTGAAGTTGGCTATGATAAAATCAATACCTATTAATTTTTAAGGGTGATTAATACTATGGAATTCTGTCCTGAGTGTGGTAAGATATTGATGCCTAAAAAAGGCAAGATTAAATGTAGATGTGGCTATGAAAAGTCACTGACTGATGACGATATTGCAGAACAGTATCATATGGAAGGTGAAACCAACCCTCAAGCAAAGGTAATTGTAACAGACAGAAACAATGTGGCTCTTCCGACCACTAAGATTACCTGCTATAAGTGCGGTGGAACCAAGGGGTACTGGTGGACAGTGCAGACTAGATCAGCAGATGAGGCACCAACCAATTTCATTCGCTGTGCCAAATGCGGAAACACCTGGAGAAGCTCCAACTAGAACTGGTTTTAATTTTTAAAAAGAGGCACATCAAAATGGCGAAATGTCCTGTTTGCGGAACCTTAATGGAATATAATGAACTTTTTTGTAGGAATTGCGGTTTCAATCCGGATTTGGATATGGATGATGGTGAAGTTTAGTTAAAAAATGGTATTCTGGAAAATGAAATATTCATTTCCAGAAATCCAGGTCTTCTTCATTCATATTTATTGAACTCGCCTTAAAGATAGGGTTTTTTCCTGCTTTTTTCTGCATTTCGTAATCCTTAAGACATCCTATTGCATATTTGCCCAGAATCATACATGTGGGCAGGTTGATTAGAGTCATTGCACCCATTGTGATGTCGGCCATAGCCCATGCAGCATCCATTGGAATAATTGCGCCAACAAAAATGACTATTGTACATGCAAGATAAAATATGTTCATGAATCTTTTGGAAGGTTTGACCTTATTGTTCATGAAAGCCAGTGCATTGTCTACGTAGTAAATGTTTCCAAGCAATGTTGTAAATGCAAATAATACCATTGCAACTGTGATGAATATAGGTCCTGCAGTTCCAAATACGGTTGAAATTGCATTTTGCACATATGGGGCACCTGAAACAGCAGCATCTCTTGCAACTCCAGTGGATAAGCACATGAGTGCTGTAGCGGTACATAAAATCAATGTGTCAATGTAAACTGACAGTGTTTGCACAAGGCCCTGTTTTGCAGGGTGTGAGACTTTTGCGGAAGCTGAAGCGTTCGGTGCTGAACCTACACCCGCTTCGTTTGAAAAGAGTCCTCTTTTGATTCCGTAAACAAGACATGACCCGACAATACCTCCGGCAATTGACTTGAAATCAAATGCGTCCTGGAAAATAAGTACAAACATTGATGGAATATTTTGGTAGTTTATTAAAATCACTATTAAAGCCACTGCAACGTATGCCACACCCATAATAGGCACAACAGTGCCTGTAACCTTGATGATTCTGTTTCCGCCGCCCATAAGGCAATAGCCTGTAATTAATGCTAATAAGGCTCCGATGATGAGCGGAGTTGTTGCAGGGTTATAGAATGAGTAATCCATGAATGTTGACTGAAGATTATATGAACATAAAAGATTGAATCCCAGTGCGTATGTTGCAATTAGGCATATGCAGAATAGTATTGCTAGCTTATGATTTTTCAATCCTTTTTCTATGTAATATGCGGGGCCTCCGTAGGCTTGACCTTCATTGTCTTTTCGTTTGTATATCTGTGCCAGGGTACTTTCCATGAATGCGGAGGATGCTCCGATAATGCACATGACCCACATCCAGAAACACGCTCCAGGTCCTCCCAGACATATTGCGGTCGATACTCCGATGATGTTTCCAGTCCCCACCCTTGATGCGGTTGATACCAGCATCGCCTGAAGGGAAGACACTGAATTGTCATCTTCATTTGGTTCCAATAGGAGTCTCACAGATTCAATTGCCAATCTGATTTGAACTCCTCTTGTACGAATGGTAAAATACAATCCTGCAGCTGCCATTACAATAATCAGAACAGGAAAGTACATGAAATCGTCGATTTGTGTTAATATTGTAAGTAAATCTATCATATAATTCATCCTTTAACTGTTAGTGATTCAAGCTTAAATGAAATGTTATAGAATCAGTTATGCAATATTTTTGTTTTGATTATATAAAAAATGTATAGAATTGTTTTATATTGTTAAAATAAAATTAATGGTTTGAAATATTCATTAAAAACTATTCAAAACTTCAAATTTTATATTAAAAATTATTGAGTTATTCATAATTGGATGTAAATTTTTAAAATGATGTTTTTTTATACCCTAAATTATTTTTTTTTCATGTCAACAAAATTGATTGGTGTTTGAGAATACAGTATGTTGTTATTCCCCCGCATATCTGTGGTCAAAAATTGAACCTGTACTGGGGCAAGTCGGTGACATGCCAAAACTTTTTGATGAAAATTAGCGGATTGCTTTTGAATTCTGAAAATTTATTATAGGGTTTGGATAAATAATTAAACAATGAAATCTCTTGAAAAAACATTGAAATCCGTGGCTGAAAATCCGAAATATATATTCCGTTTAACCGTTCAGGGAGTGCTGGTAGGTATATTTGCGGGATTGATGGTATGTCTGTACCGCTTTTTGCTTTATGGTTCAGAACATGTTTTAAGGGATTATCTGACTATAATTCAGGGAAATGTATTTTATATAATTCTATTTTTCATAGCTCTGGCAATTATGGGCCTTTTGGTTGACTTTCTAACAAAATGGGAAGTGGATTCTGCCGGAAGCGGAATACCTCAGGTATATGCTGAAGTAAAGGGACATATGGAAGCCAACTGGGCAAGGGTTTTATTTTCAAAAATTGTTTCTGGGGTTCTGACCGCTCTGGGTGGTCTGTCTCTTGGTCCTGAAGGTCCGTCAGTTCAGATTGGTGGTATGGCAGGGAAAGGAATTGCAAAACTTTTCAAGGGATCCAAAACAGATGAGCTAAGACTTATATTGGTCGGTTCTGCAGTTGGTATCACAGCAGCATTCAATGCACCTCTGGCAGGTGTGCTGTTCGTTTTGGAAGAGATAAATCATGGATTCGACAAGACATTGGTGTTCATTGCATTAGTATCTGCAATTGTGTCTGATTTCATATCAAAAGCTATATTCGGACAATCCACTGCACTGACATTTCCAATCCATAATATTCCTCTTGAATCCTACTGGCTGTTGGTGGTTTTAGGTGTTGTAATAGGTCTTTTGGGTTACGTTTACAATGTGGGTATGATCAAATCAAGTGATTTGGTAAATAGCCTGAAAATTCCCTCATGGCTTAAGTTCGTATTGGTGTTTATGGTGTCAGGTGTTGTGGCATTGACTATTCCTGAGATAAGTGACGGCGGACATTTCATGATGGATATGCTTGGAGTTGCAATGCCTTCACTGGGCGTATTGGTTCTGCTATTGGTTATGAAATATCTCTTTTCAATGTTTTCATTCTCATCAGGGGCACCGGGAGGAATATTTCTGCCTATTTTGGTATTGGGTGCATATATCGGTGCGGTATTCGGTTCCATTGTGGTTCCGACATTCGGATTCCAGCAGGCACTGATTTACAAGTTCGTGGTAATCTCGATGGCCGGATTTTTCGCAGCCACAGTCAGATCTCCGATTACCGGTGTTGTGCTTATAGCAGAGATGTGCGGCTCAACAGAATCCCTTGTGGCGATGATTATTGTGTCTTTAATAGCTTATGTTGTTCCGACACTATTGGGAAATGAACCTATTTATGAGTCATTATATGACAGGTTGCTTGTAAACAAAAACCGTGAATTTGTCAAAAAGCCTTCAAAGCATGTGTTAAGCGAATATCTGGTTCCTCTGGACTGCAACTATATTAACTTCAAGGTTAAGGACATTCCATTTCCAAAAAATGCAATTGTGGTATCCGTAATTCGAAACGGCAAATACATAATTCCTACAGAGGATTTCCATATAAAGTATGGTGACCAGATTCATATTTTAAGCGATGTTAACGATTATCCGTATATCCGGCAAGAGATTGAAGAATTGTTTGGTGGTTAAATGAGTTTAATTTTTAAAAGACATAGTGTTCGCAGGTTTAGGGATGAAAAGGTTCCTGATGACATTATAGTAAATCTTCTAAAAGCTGGCATGCAGGCACCTTCATCCTGCAATTCACAGCCATGGGAGTTCATTGTCGTATCCGATGACGATGACAAGATGGCCATTTCCAGAATGCATAAGTTTGCAAAGCCTGCAGAAAAGGCATCACATTTGATTATCACATTGGGAAATCTCAATGAGGCAAAGGTCATCGGGATGATAGAGCAGGATCTTGGAGCATGCAATGAAAACATTCTTCTTCAGGCAACTCATGAGGGTCTTGGTGCAGTTTGGCTGGGATTTCATCCAATTGAAGACCGTACTTTAAAATTAAAAAATTATTTGGAAATTCCGGATTATTGCATTCCATTTTCCGTAATATGTGTAGGATATCCCGCTCATGAAAGTGAGGTCAAGCTGAGATATGATGAGTCAAAAGTTCATCACGGCAAGTTTTAATTATAAATATTTTAAAAACATATTATAATTATCTAAATTTTTTCAAAGCAGATGGGACTATGATAAGCAGAGAAATTAGGGAATTTGAGTTATTGAACACGGCTACTCAAAGCATTTATGAATTAAATGATTTGAAAGTTCTAATCATTTTAAAGGATGGGTCTAACTTAACCAGATGGGAGTATGTGGATAATAAGGAAGACATCATTTATATATCTGAAGATTTGTTTGGAATTACCAATTTGGCCAATAGATATGAGGGATTGGTAAATCTTAAGGCTATTGTAGCATTCGGTTTCGGTGCCGTTGACAATATGGAAGGGATGTTCAGGGGATGTGAATCTCTCTCCGACATCACCTCATTGAAATCATGGGACGTATCGCAGGTAACCAATATGGCCGGCATGTTTGAGGGATGCGCATCCCTTGAGGATATTTCGGCGTTGGAGGATTGGAAGGTTACCAAATTGACAACAATGGCCAACATGTTCAGATATTGTGTTTCATTGAAGGACGTTTCCGCCTTGAAAGACTGGGATGTATCCGATGTCAGTGACATGCATTACATTTTCTCCGAATGTTATTCCCTCAAGGATATTTCAGGCCTTAAAAAATGGGATGTAGGCAAAGTAAGGGACATGGCCTGCATATTTGACTTTTGCGAATCCCTTGAAGACATTTCCGCTTTGAAAAATTGGAATTTGTCAAGTGCATTCAATATAACTGCAATGTTTAGAGGCTGCGGTGCTTTAAAAAAGATTTCGGCCTTGAAAAATTGGAATCTGTCTGAAATGAGTGGTAATTCAAGTCTTTTATCTTTATTCAATGGCTGCTCATCTCTTGTTGACATTTCCGCTCTGAAGAATTGGGATGTTTCAAACATAACAAGAATGGCTGGATTGTTTGACGGTTGCAGTTCCCTAAAAAATCTTTCAGCACTTAAAAACTGGGATGTTTCCAATGTAACCTCAATGGAGAGGGCTTTTGCCGAATGCAACCTGTTGACTGACATTTCAGCCCTGTCCAATTGGAATGTCTCAAAAGTGGAGAACATGCTTGAAATGTTCTGCGGATGCGAATCCATTGAAGATGTATCCGCTTTGGGCGAATGGGATTTGTCTAATGTCATAGCGATGGATGATTTGTTCAATGGCTGTGAATTGTTAACTGACATTTCCGCCCTAAAAGATTGGGACATATCAAAAATCACCCGCATGACAGGTTTATTTAAGGATTGCAGTTCCTTAAAAGATATTTCGCCTTTAAGGGAGTGGAATGTTTCTAAAATTGATTCTCTTGAAGAGATGTTTGATGGATGTGAGGAGTTGGAAGACATTTCACCTTTGAAAAAGTGGAATGTTGCTAATGTGGATAACATCAATAGACTGTTCAAGGACTGCAGGAAGCTAACCGATGCAAGCAGTCTTGATTTTTGGTTGTTGGATATGAATTATGCTGAAGAAGTCTTTGAAGGCTGCAACAATATCGAAACATATCCTGTATGGTTTGAAGATGGAGTTTTTATAGGAATCTCTCCATATCTGAGGGAATTCCATGGATTGAATAGAACCACTGACAATATTTTTGACTTGGGTGAGTTAGATGTCCT
>CAZQWN010000082.1:0-9960 GCA_964596915.1 uncultured Methanobrevibacter sp. | reverse complement strand
CTCAGAATTGGGGGCACAGTACCCAATAACTGACCTGAATTCGGCATAACGGTCAGTTGAATCTGCTAATAACTTTAAAATTCCCTGATTTCCAATTGTATCCTGAACATAATGAGAATACACTCCAGGAAATCCATTCAAAGCTTTAATGAATAAACCAGCATCTTCAACAATCACAGGACAGTCAAGTTCATGACAAGCATATTTTGCGCCTGATATGGCCACTTCCTCAAGAGTTCCCTGAGGTTCTGTGTAACCTAAATCAATATGCTTTAAGTTAATGTCATAATCTTTGAAAATGTTCTCTGCTTCTTTAACTTTATGTTCGTTACCAGTTATAAATGTTATCATATTTTTAAATATGAAAGTGATTTTTATTATATGTGTTGGTGTATATTAAAAAAAAAATTAAATAACCAAAAAAATTGGTTACATTATTGGTTATGAAAAAATCATTGAAAAACAATGCCGCATTTATAAATAAAGAAAATAATTAAAAGAAGTAACCAATTAAAATAATAAAAATCTATAAATTACTACGAATAATGAAATCTAAAATAAAAATTAAATAACCAAAAAAATTCCAAAATGTAACCAAAAAAATTGGTTACATCATTGGTTATGAAAAAATTATAATTTTTTATATATATTCATTTTACCTCTTTTTAATTTTTTAACAAAATTCTTATGGATTAAGTCGTTTAAATCATTAATTGCAGTATTTCTTGAAACATTAAATAGTTCAATATATTCAGAAATAGATACATCACTTTTTTCACTTTCTAAAAATGAAGATTGGCGGTCATTTAACTTAATATGTTTGTTTAAGAAATCTTTTCCTCTGAATGTGACTTTGAAAAACTCACCAACTTCTTCAAATTTAGGCTCTTCCAATTCATTTTCAATCATTGAATTTTTCATTCTCTTAATTCCAGTCCCAATATGCTCCATGTATTTTGTATTTGAAAAAATACTGCAAATTAACTTATTTCTATGAATAGGATCATGATTTTCTAAATCAGAAATTTTTAAGGGATATTTCAGTCTTCCAGGACTTTTTATTTCGATTCTATCTGGATAGATATAGAACGTAATGGGTGAAGAAGATATTGTATAATCCCTGTGTGCAATTGCATTAACTAATGCCTCACGAATTGCACTTTTAGGATATTCATCAATAGTATCCCTTAAAAAACCTTTAATCTGATGAACATGTTTAGTATGATTATCTAAAAATATCAACGCATCAAACAATAGTTTCAATAATGATTTATTTGAATTAATTTTTTCAACATTTTCTAAATCTTTCATGGTAGTGAACTTTACCATTTTTATCTCATGGGGAATATTAAATTTAGAAATATCCTTCGCAAAAAACAAAGCGCCAGCAACATTTAATTTAAATTCATCATTGTAGAATTCACCAGCATTGATTGACGCCAATACATAATCCAGACCTTTAGTTTCCCTAATTTCTTTAAGTGCTTCATTGTCAGAAAGTCTAAAAAACATTTCAACAGCTTCGATATCGACATCATCACATGAAGAGTCAAGCAACAATTCAGAATCATAAGCCCTATAGTTAATCAGATTCTTTTCTAAAAAATCACACAAACTTCTTCTTACTTCAAGATATAATTCATATTTGTCTTTAAAAGTTTGATAACTATGTTCATCTTTAACTTTTTCAATGAATGCATTGACCCTTTCTTCCCTAAATTTAACATCTTTAAGGAATACCAATGCATCATTATGTGCCTTATTGAACAGGTCATACTCATATTCAGTTGCTGAAATTCCTGATTCTAAAATACCTCCATAATCAGAACCAATCAAACCTACATACACATCTGAATTAACCACCTCATGAGAATATAGTTCAACGGGAGTTTTACCTGAAGCGGATGTTTCTTCAAATGTAAAAACTTCAAAAAATCTATTCAATACATAATCCTGTTCAATTTCACGTTTAACAAACTCTCGTTCGTTTTCGAATTCCTGCCTGTTACTACTTAAGAAAATTTTAAATTTCATCATAAAACCTCTAAAGTTGAATTAATTAATAATAATTAGTTTAATTTAATATTTAAAGGTTTTTAAATTGTTATTTAACTTAAAAATTGATTTTAATTAGTAAAATTGCATTCACTTTGAAAAATTGTTCCCGATTCGTAAAATTGCTTTCATTTAGAAGAAAAATCAGTGAGTATATCTTCCGCGTGATTCAATGTCAGATATTGTATTGATAATTGATTCATTGCCGTACCCTTTTAAGACACAATCAAAGTATTTGACAGCCAAATTATAGTCAATGCTCTGCAATGACTTTTTCAAAACAAGCAAATCGACTGCCTTATCCTCATCAAGATTGGAATGTCTTCCAAGGCCGAAATCAATGAAAACCAATTGATCATCTCTGAGCATTATATTTGATGTGGTAATATCACCGTGAATGATATCCTCCAAATGAAGTCTTGAAATGTTTTCACCAATTCTAAATGCCAAGTCCTCGTCGATAATGTCCTTTACCATGACCCCGCCAATCTCTTCCATTAAAATGGATTTATTTTCCAAATCAACATCATACAACACTGGAGTTACCACACCTGCACTTTTAGCGTCGGATAAAAGTCTGGCTTCAAGCTTGCATCTTGCTCTTCTGATTTTATTGTCAATTTCCGGAATTCTATAATTTTTAACAATCCTATCCTTTAAAACTGCTTTTTCACCCAAATAACTGGATTTGACAATATTGGACTCAGCACCCTTTGCAATCAAATCGTCACTCAATTTCAAATAGCTTTTAGTATTGTCAATCCATGGAATGTCAACTTCATCTGTCCTGAACTTCTGAATGATTCCTGTGTCCTTCAAATCCAAAGGTCCGAATTCATTATACATCAAAAGGCCCAGCCACGCAATCATGACCCCATTGTCACCGCATAGCTTCATCTCAGGCATGTAAAATTTTGCACCGTGCTCTTCAGACATTGTCTTGAGCATTTCCCTTAAACGTGAATTGGCTGAAACGCCACCGCAAAGCATCACTTCATCCTTTTGAGTGTGTGAAAGTGCACGCTCAGTAACTTCAACAAGCATGGAAAATGCAGTTTCCTGAAGTGAAAAACAGATATCCTCCATTGCTGTGCCCTTTTCATGTTCGCGCAGTGCCGCTGACAGGAGTCCTGAAAATGAAAAGTCCATACCTTTTACGATATACGGAAGGTCAATGTATGAACCCCGTTTTGCAAGCTTTTCTATTACAGGCCCACCGGGATGACCAAGACCGGTTTCACGACCGAAATGGTCAAGGCAGTTACCGATAGCTATATCCAAAGTTTCTCCGAAAATCCTGTACCTTCCGCTTTCATAAGCTATTACCTGACTGTTACCGCCACTGACGTAAAGTGAAACGGGATTTACCGCACCAGTGTCAAGCTTTCCAACTTCAACATGGCCAATGCAGTGATTGACACCGATGATTGGTTTTTTTAAGGATAATGCCAATGTCCTTGCAGATGTTGCAACAATTCTCAATGCAGGGCCAAGACCAGGGCCTTGTGAAAATGAAATAAGGTCAATATCACTGTATGAAAGGCCTGACTCTTCAATGGCCTGAGGAATCAGTTTAGGAATCCATTCGGCATGATGTTCAGCTGCAATTCTTGGATGAATTCCACCTTCCTCTGGAAAGAGCTGTTTTCCAGCCATAGCCAATATATTTCCATCACTATCTACAATACCTACACCTGTCTTTTCCGCAGTTCCTTCAATTCCCAAACTTATCAAGATAATCAACTGAAAAAATTAATTAATTATTATTTATTAAGTAGAAATATAAAAATATTTTTTAAATTTAAAAAACATAGGTAAGAACATGGGATTTTATAGCGCAAATACTCCGGAACAGAAGAGGGTTAAAAAATTAACAGGAGACATCAACATCAGTGAAATGTTCAAAAACGAATGTGAAGCTCGTGGAATTGCAATTTACAATGCATACAATATTCAAAAAAGATTATTGCATGAAGTCGAGCAGGAACAGCTCCACGGCGTTGAAGAAGTTGACGACAGATTGATGGAACTGCTTGATGAGCGGTCAAAAAATGAAGTTACACACAGATATGTGGACTTCATATCAAATGAGGACAGCGCATCAAGGGGAGTCATACCTCCAAGATCAGATGAAAAGACATCTCTTCCTCCGAAAGACGAGATTAAAATTCCGCCTAGAGCAAGAGACGGAAAGCAGTTCTTCAAGGATGATGAGCTCCCGGAAACTGAAATGCTTAAAAAAATCATGCTTCAAAATAAGAAAATTATTAACCAGAACAAGATTATTATTGATATGCTTAAAAAATTAGGTGAAAACAATGATTGATGGAATTACAACTTACGGATCAAATGATTTGACAAAAACATTGCAGGAATGTGATGATCCGGTATTTTTAATAACAATTGGAACTACTGAAACCTCACTCATAGAGGGAATTTCAGGAGCAGGTCCTTCAGCGGATTTGACAGAATACACCCCCGCTTCCGATGTGGAATTCATGGTATTGGGCGAAGTGAGATGCTGTGAAGCTCCTGCAGAAACTGTAGTGGGAGATGCTGCTGCACCGACCCCTGCAAGACTTACAAAAGCGGCGCTTCAGCTTTCAAATATCCCATTCGTTATTGTTGATGCAGGTTCCAAAATCAAACCTGATGTTCAATATGTAAACCTTGGAAAAGACTACGGAAGAGACATAAGAACAGGAAAAGGAGTATTAAACCCGTTGGAAATCTTTGAAAACGCCAAAGACTTAGGTGCAGAGCTGTCAAGAAGACATGAAATGTTAATTATTGGTGAAAGTATTGCGGCCGGAACCACAACCGCCCTGGGAGTGTTAAGAGCACTGGGCTATGACTCTAATGAAAAGGTAAGCGGAAGTATGCCGCACAACCCTCACGACATGAAAACAAATGTTGTGGACGAAGGACTTGAAAATGCAGGTCTTAACCCTGAAAGAGATGACATTGATGCAATCCAGGCAATTGCTGCAGTGGGAGACCCTACACTACCTGCAATAGCGGGAATCGTTTTAGGTTCTGACATTCCAATTATTTTGGCAGGAGGAACCCAAATGGCTGCAGCATGCGCCATCATAAAATCCGTACAGCCGAACTTTGATTTTTCAAGAATCAATCTGGCCACTACAGTATTTGTAGCCGGCGATGAAACAGCAGACCTGTTCGGAATATTAAACCAGATTGACGAAAACATTACCGTCAATGTGGTTGATCCTAAATTCGAAGAGTCCGAACACGAAGGACTGAAAAATTACCTGAAAGGATTTGTTAAGGAGGGTGCTGGAGCCGGAGGGGCCATGTATACAGCACTGGCTTTAGGAAATTCTCAGGAAAAACTCAGAAAAAAAATAGAAAAAGTATGCAAATAGAGATTTTTCTCTAAACCTTTTTCTAATCAACCTCACCAAAATTTTCAACATGACCGCATGCATTTTAGACCTTATGAACTTGTTGAATTAGATATCTTTATTTAACTTATTTTACAAAACTAGTACCGATAAGAAAATTCTTATAAGTGGAGGGGGAAAATGAGTAAAAAATATAAACAATTATTACTTCTTTTAGTAATTCTATCAGTAATAACAACAATGAACTGTGTTAGTGCCGCAGACAACATTAATGCCAACATGACCGGTTCCGACACAGTTGAAGTATTTATTTCACCTGACGGCAATGACGGTTTAGGAGACGGAAGTCAGAAAAATCCATACAATAGCTTGAGACATGCTATAGATTATACTTCGAATGATTCAATCATATACTTAAATGAAGGCAGTTATCTGGGTGAGCACAACAGAAACATTTCATTAAACAAATCAGTTACTCTCATTGGTAAATCAAAAGAAAATACAATAATCGATTGTGAGTCTTCCGGAAGATTATTTACAATGAATTCAAACAGCAAATTAACTTTAATTAATCTTACTTTAACAAATGGCCATATGAATGATAATGGCGGACTGATTTATAATGAAGGAGGTCAAATTACAATTAAAAATTGTGTTATAAGCAATTCCCAGGGATATACGAATGGAGGCGCAATATACACCAATTTTGGAAAATTGAATATTGAAGATACGACATTCATAAACAATAGCGCATCACAATACGGAGGAGTACTCTACACAAATGGTGAAACAAACGTTAAAAATTCCAATTTTACTGAAAACTTTTTGACTGGAAAAGAAAGTGTTGGGGGCTGTATTGCATCCAATGGAGAAATAAACTTAGACGGATGCATATTTTCAAAAAATTTCGTAATCTACTCCGCAGCAGCATTGTTAAACCTTGGAAATGCAACAATCAACAACTGCAGATTCGAGAATTTGACAACAAACTATACTGCAGGAGCCATAAGCAATCATAATTATGCAGTCATAAACAACAGTTATTTCGGACATAATGACGTTAAATATTATGCGGCGGCAATTTTAGCACCACCAAGTGGCCGCCATGTTATAACAAAAGTTTACAATACCATTTTTGAGGAGAATCATGCGGGATACATTGGAGCTGTGAGCAACAACTTCAAAGATACAGAGCTTTTAATGGAAAACTGCGCAATTGTTGGAAACTACATCATAAAAGGCAGATTGTATGGAGACATTGCGCTGGATGATAACGCAACCGTACAGTACTGCTGGTGGGGGCAAAACAACATAAGTTCCTATTATTACTCCCGACATGACGGCAATTACAATCCCGAAAAGATTAATGCCTCAAGATGGTTGATTATGACCTTTTCATCAGCTAACGGCGTTGTTTATGCAAATAAAAACAATGTTTTGACTGTAGATTTAAACTATTACTTTGACAATGATACAAAAGAGATCCACAAGTTAGATGACAACATCAACCTTCCTTTAGAAGTTACAGTTTACACTTCCTCACAAAGCATTACGAAAAAATTAGTGAACGGTGTTGCAACCTTTAATATCAAACCTACATATAACGACGATGAAGTTTTTGCAAAGATTAACAACCAGATATTGAAATTGGATGTGAATTCCAAATATTCAACATTGAGGGTTAAGGATTTTACAAAATATTACAAAAGTAGCAAAAAACTGTATGTGAAATTGGCGGACTGCTACAATGATGGAATTGCAGGACAAAAAGTTTCCATTGTAATGGGAGGAAAAACCTATACTGCCCGCACTAACGATGATGGAATAGCTGGCTTTAAAGTTAAAGACTCACCTAAAACTTTCAATGTAAAAGTAATTTACAAGGGAAGCAAGTATTATACCGGGACCACCAAATCCATAAAAGTAAAAGTAGCTAAACCAACTATTAAGGCTTCAAAAACAACAATACGCAAAAAAGGAAAATTAGTTGTTAGTTTTAAAGATGCAAATAAAAAAGCGATAAAACACGTTAAAGTCAAATTCAAAATCAACGGCAAAACATATTACAAAACAACAAACAGCAAAGGTCAGGCAAAAATAACAATCAACTTAAAAGTGAATAAAAAATACACCGTTAAAGTAGGTTTCAAGTCCACTAAAACCTATGGAACCACAACATTAACTAAAAAAATTAAAGTAATTAAATAATCAATTATCATACGATAATTGATTTATTTTTTTGAATTCTAAAATATATGGGCAATTGAACCCATGAATACGACTATGCCAACTACCCAGCAGTAGTAGGCAAAAATATCCAAACTTCTGTTTTTGATTAAATCCAACATCCATTTGATAGCAAAATATCCTGCAATTATTGAAGCGATGAATCCTAAAAATACCGGCAGAAAATTGGCATCCATTGCTGAACCGATATCCTTAACCTGTAAGATAAATGCTCCTAAAATAGCTGGAATGGATAATATGAAACTGAATTTTGCAGCAAATTCCTTATCAAGACCAATTGTAAGACCTGCAGCAATTGTAGTACCTGAACGTGAAAGACCGGGCAATATTGCACATGCCTGAGCCAATCCCATCCATAATGCTTCTTTTTTAGTGATGTTATTGAGATTGATATTGCCGCTAGCCATCCTTTGAGATAAATAAAGGATTGTACCTGTTACAAACAGGAAAAATGCCGGAACATACAATGCCCCTGAAAATAAGGCATCGACGGAATCCTTAAACAATACTCCAACAACACCTACAGGAACTGTGGCCAAGATAACATACCATGCAAGTCTTTTATACGGATCAGAGTAAAAACCTTCACGGAATCTTCCCTGAATGATATCCTCTATACTTAAAATCCAAGCACTGAGCATTTTAATAATGTCATATCTGAAGAACCATAAAACTGCAATCAAAGTTCCCAAATGAAGAAAAGTATCGAAAGCGAGAGAGCTTTCAACACCAAGTATGTTTTGGATAAAAACTAAATGCGCTGAACTACTAATCGGCAGAAATTCAGTCAATCCCTGAACGATACCGATTATAATTGCCTGAATTATATCCATAACTACACCACTTAGATATAACTTAACCAGCCGTATTTGTCTTCTACTTTAGCTTCAACTATATCAAAGAATGTGCTTTGCAATTTTTCAGAGATAGGGCCTCTTCTTCCAATACCTATTTGTCTGTGGTCTATTGAACGAATTGGAGTTACTTCTGCTGCAGTTCCGGTGAAGAATACTTCATCAGCTGCATATAATCTTTCTCTTGAAATGATTTCTTCAACGACTTCATAGCCTAAATCACGTGCAACAGTCATGATGGAATCTCTTGTAATACCTTTGAGGTTGGATGAAGACATTGATGGTGTGAACAGTTTTCCATTTTCAACAAGGAATATGTTTTCTCCACTACCTTCAGAAACATGCCCTTCATAATCAAGCATTATGGCTTCATCAAATCCGTTGTCTATAGCTTCGAGTTTTGCTAACTGGGAGTTCATGTAGTTAGCACCACATTTTGCGAGTGCTGGAAAAGTGTCAGGTGCAGGTTTTCTCCAGGATGATACTCCAATATCAACACCGTTTGCCATTCCTTCTTCTCCTAAATATGATCCCCATTCCCAGGCAGCAATGACCACATTAACAGGGCAACCTAATGGATTTACTCCTAATTCCCCGTATCCTCTAAATACGATTGGACGTATATAACATGCTCCTAAATCATTGACACGAAGAGTTTCCAAAATAGCTTCTTCAATTTCTTCCTGTGTAAATGGAATATCGATTTTATAAATTTTTGCAGAATCAAATAAACGTTGAACGTGTTCTTTTAGACGAAATACAGCAACACCGTTTTCATTTTCATATGCACGAATACCTTCAAATACGCTAGTACCATAATGAACAACGTGAGAAAGTACTGAAATATTTGCATCTTTCCATTCAACAAATTCTCCGTCCATCCAAACTTTAGTTTTTTTATCGTCCCAAGCCATTATATCACTTCAAATATTTTGTAATTATAGATATAATATTATTAACTAATATAATTTACCTAACTAAATTTGCAAAAATAGAAAGGTATATATAATAGAAAATTCATAACAATATTTGTTGGTTCCGTGGTCTAGTGGTATGATACCTCCCTTACAAGGAGGGGATCACGAGTTCGAGTCTCGTCGGAACCACTCATTCTAATTTTTTAAAATTCAATTATTGTTAGCCATTACTTTCGTCAATTTTTAATGTATTTTTTTTCAAAACTAGGGCATATTTAGCATAATTTTACATAACAAAATCCAGAAATTTTATAATACTGTGCATATTTTCATCGAATAAATTAAAATAATGAATAATATTCATGGAAAATACTGATACAATACATAAAATTATTAAATAATAAAATTTAAATAGTTTCCGAATTAAAATTATAACTATCAAAAAAGGAGATTTAATTATGGTAGTTAAAATTGCTATTATTAAAAGTGGTAATATTGGTACTTCACCAGTAATTGACCTAT
>CAZQWN010000081.1:0-10009 GCA_964596915.1 uncultured Methanobrevibacter sp. | reverse complement strand
AAAGTAGAATTGCACAAATTACTGTTATCCCCAAACCAGATAACAGCACCACCATTATTATCGGCAGAACAGTCAGTGAAATTGGAATCAGTTAAATTACCATTATTACCATCCCAATATACTGCACCACCCCAATTAGCAGAACAATTACTAAATTCACTATATGAAATGCTGCTATTATCACCAGTCAAATAAACTGCACCACCAGATTGTTTTGAAGAACAGTTCATAAATGTTGAATTGGTAATGTTTGTATTTTCTGCAGAAGAGTAAATGGCTCCACCTAAATCACCGGTACAGTTATAAAATGTAGAATTTCTAACTGTAGCATTTACGGAATCTTCAGCTATATCAATTGCAGCACCATACATGGAATTCATGTGTCTGAATGTGGAATTGTCAATCAATCCTTCTGTTGCATTCCAATAAACAGCTGATCCCAAATAGGGATTATTGTTTTCTAAAATAACTGTTGAGCAGTTTTCAAAGATAGTATTGTTTACAACACCATTTTTGCCTGCCCAATATATACAAAGTCCCCTAATTTGATTTATAGCTATAGTATCGAAATAGCAGTGAATGAAAGTTGAATTGTCCACAGTACCGTTTTCACCATACCAATAAATTCCACCACCATAAACATCATCATTAATAGTAGTTTTATTTATCATACAATCGGTTAAACTGCATTGCTTGACTGTACCATTATCAGCATTCCAGTAAATGACCCCGCCTTTCAAATCCTCATCATGATTTTTGACATAACAGTCGTTGAATGTGGAATTGAAAAGAACACCATTGAATCCGTTCCAGTATACAGCACCACCAGAAATATTTGATGAACAGTTTGTAAAAGTGGAATTTGAAACATTGCAGTCTTTTCCACCTATATAAATTGCCCCACCATATTTTAAAGCAGTGTTATTTGTGAAATTAGAATTTGAAATGCGTGTTTGTTGGCCACTTGTGTAAATGGCTCCACCGTAGGCGGAGTGAATGTTATTTTTAACAGATTTTGCACTGTTATTTTCAAAGTTTGAATTGTTAACAAACACATTTTTTCCTGAAATATAAACAGCTCCACCATAACCTGTTACATGACCATAATCATCTGTAAAAATTCCTTTTGCAGAATTTCCTGTGAAATTGGAATTGAGAATATTACCGTCTTTTCCTTCCCAGTATACTGCTCCGGCATATAAATCGGCTGTATTGTTGATAAAGTTACAGTGATTTATTGTACCGTTTAGATTTGCCCATCTTACGGCCCCACCACTTCTATCCTTTGCATAATTGTCAGTGAAGTTACAGTAATCAATGACACCGTTTTGTCCATTCCAATGTATTGCACCTGAACTTTTTGAAGTGGCATTGTTGCGGTTGAATGTGGAATTGACTAAAAGACCCTCGTTTCCATTCCAGATGATTCCTCCAGCTCTTCTTGCAACATTATCATCAAATCTGGAGTTTGTAATATTAATATGGCTGCCTGTTATGTAAATTGAACTGTAATTACTAGCATCATTACCTGTGAAGTTACAGTAATCTATGACTGAATTTGCGGCGTAAAATCCTATTGCACTTCCGTTATCACCTGAATTTTCAGTGAATCTGGAATTGAATATTTTAAGATATTCACCTTCATTGAATACTGCTCCACCGCAAACTGCAGTGTTTTTAGTAAAATTACAGTTTTCAATCAATCCGTGACTGCCTTTCCAGAAAACAGCTCCACCAAATATTTGAGTATAGTGGTTGTAGGAATGTTTTTCTACAATAGAACAGTTGATGAACCTGGAATCTGTCAAATTACCGTTATCGCCTGACCAATAAACTGCTCCACCATATAAATCATCACTGCTGTTGGTTATTCGGCAATATTTGAATGTGGAATTGTCAATGCTTCCGTTTATATCAGCGCAATAAACAGCACCTCCTGCATTAGCTGAAGAACAGTTAATAAATGTTGAATCAGTTATTTTATTCCTTCTTCCATTTAAATAAACTGCACCAGCAGAAAGAGCGGAAGTGCAGTTGTAGAATTTGCATTTATCAATTAAGCCGTCAGCTGAAGTGGTATATATTGCAGAACCATGCCATGCCATACAATCCTTAAATGTACAGTTCAATATTTTAGCATCTGATGCACTTGCATTGAAATTGAGTGCACCCCCATTAAATACAATTTCTCCTTGGGAATTTAGAGAGTAATTTCCTGAATTGACAAAGATAATGTTTTTCAGAGTTACGTTGCTTGCATATATATTGAATATTCCTGAAATGTTATTTGCATCTATAATATGATTTTGCCCATCAATAACCGTGTTGTCCGTAATGATTTCAATGCCCTGAATATACAATCTGTCCGTAGTGTTGTTGAACACATAATTATTATTCAACTCAACATTTCCACCATTTCGAATCAGTCCGGCTAAAGATGAAAAGTTTCCATCACCAGAATCACCTAAAACATCATTTTGAGAAAATGCTAAGGAGTTTCCAGCTGAAACCATTAATTTCGCGTTATCAGAGGCTGCATCATGATTTTGTAAATTTCCATCTTCATGCAATCCGACTGCATCAGTACTTTGATCATTAGCACTGACTGAACCGGCAAGCACTACAATAAGAAAAATACAAACAATTAACAATTTCATATTAATCTTC
Organism: uncultured Methanobrevibacter sp.; assembly: GCA_964596915.1. Lineage (GTDB taxonomy): Archaea > Methanobacteriota > Methanobacteria > Methanobacteriales > Methanobacteriaceae > Methanocatella. The sequence continues at coordinate 7,342 of CAZQWN010000081.1, read as the reverse complement.
AAATCTACAACCTCACAAAAAAATTTTTAGTTTGGCCTAAATTTTGCCAAACATTCTTATATTGAATTTAATCAAATATAAATTTGCATGAAAAACTTCACAGGAGTTATGTAAAAAATTAATTAAAAAATCAATCTTAAAAAGCCAAATGTAAAATATATGTGATATAAATTGAGTTGAACTGAACAAACATGTCCCTGTACTGCATATGAAAAGATGTTCGATGATGCAGTTGCAACAGAAAACATGATTAGTAAATGACTATTTGAAAAAAGCATTGCAGAATCTTGAAAAGATGGAATATAACTCTAAGACATACTCTAAAACCTGAATATCAAGGAATATAAAAAATTCCTGACTAAAAAATAGGTGAAATTACTGTGAGTGTGATTGTGACAGATGGGAATGGTACTCTATTAAGGGAACAAAACAGGCATTGACTTTTATGGAGTGAACCTTGGATGAATGGACAACATTCAGACTAACAGGCAAAAATTTAATTGATTTAAAATAAGAAAAAGGTTGATATCATAACTTCAGATTATCAACCGCTTTAATAAGTTCCAACATATGTAAATCTTTTATGTTCTGGGAAATAAAACTGTTTTCCTCAAAGTAAAATGCAGGAACTCCATTTTCATTCAATGGAACTGTCAGATAAGGCCCGCTTGTAGTGAATTGAGGGTCATAATATGAAACGTTTTGAGTGCTGGCCGAAACATTTTGACCTAATTTTTCACCTTCAGATCCGCTTACCGGACTGAACACGAACGTGTTATGGTCACCATACGCTCCCCCGTGTGCATGAACATCAACTGCAATCTCATAGCTGCCGTTAACTATTTGAGGATATACATATTTTAAGGCTAAATCCTGTCCTGTCTGCCTTCCAGGCTCGTCATCCGGCAACAGTTCACCATAAGTGCTGAAATCCTCACTTACATTTATGACATATACATCATAGCAGTAATTCAAATCAGTTAAAGTTGGCATGATGTTAAGAAATGTCGTGTGAGTGTCGTTTTCAAGAGGATGTACACCAACCACATAAGCTATCTTTTTACCATCGGGATTTCCAAGGTTTTTTATTACTTCAACAGAGCCTGTCGAATCATTTCCAACCAGTACACGGGTAACTTCGGTAGTTGAAGTGGAATTTTGCTGATTTGATTGACCGTCATGGATAAAAACTGCACTCATGAAACAAATGCACATTATCAGTATGACAACTATTATAATACCTCTTCTTTTCAGCATAATATCTAGAATTTATAGTGTATGTTGTGCAACTTATACAGGCATACTGAACTGCTTGAAGGGAATGCGTAAATCATGTAGTCAAGTTCTTCCAATGTTATCTTCTTGTTAATTATAAAAGCAAACATGTTTGCCACGTTTTCAGCATCTGCCGCATATATTTCAGCACCTACAATCTGCAGGTCCTTATCTACAATGACTTTGGCTTCAGCAGTTGTGTCGTTTTTAAGCTCAAGTGAATATGCCTGACCATATTTTATTGTGTGAACGTCATATTCATCGCTTTTCTCTGCAACATATGCGGGAACACCCACTGTTGCTATTCTTGGAATGGTGTAAGCGACTGCAGGAACAACAGGATAGGTTATCTCACTAGCTTCACCCAGAAGTTCCTTTGCAAGGTATTTTGAGTGATGTATTGCAACGGTCACCAGTTTTGCAATTCCGGTATCTGCAACATCACCTGATGCGTAGATGTTTGGAACTTCAGTCTGCAGGTGTCCGTTGACCTTTATACCGCTTTTGGTATATGTCAGACCTACGTTTTCAAGTCCTATGTCTTCAACGTTGGCTTCCCTTCCCATTGCGGCGACAACATAGTCTCCTGTTAAAGACATGCCGCTGGCCAATTTGACAGTGAATCCGTTTTCATATGCCCTATTGTCTATTTTTGCTTCTGGGTCTCTTAAAAGTTCATCTGAATTTTGGGCACATGCCACGTTTAAAACTTTTTCTGTCGGATTGTCAATATCGACATTGGCAATGACCTCGCTTACAGTCTGGTTAAAATGGAATCGGATGTTTTTCTCTTCTAGAATTTCAATTACTCTTTGGACATATGGCTGGTGGAAGTATTTCAAGGCCATATCTCCTCTTATAATGACATCTGCCTCATGGCCTGCTTCTGCAAGAATTGATGCAAATTCCATTCCTACAAAACCTGCTCCAATGATGATTGCATGTTTTGGAAGCTCATCCATGTCAAGATAATCCGTGCTGTCATGCAAATATTCCTTTCCCTTGATGTCTGGAATTACTGGTTTAAGGCCAGTGCAGATTACAATCTTGTCTGTTGTGAATTTCTTGTCTGCCACCTGAACTGTGTGTTCATCCAGAATGACACCTTTTCCATGGGCAACGTCAAGGTCATATTCTTCGAATTTGCCGTCTAAAAACGGAGCCATATTGGCTATGCGTTTTCTTTTGAATTTCATCAAATCAGACCAGTTCACATCAAAGTTGCCTGATTTACCGACACCTTCAAAGTTATCTGTTAAAGCTTTAATTTCATATGGAGCATCCAAAAGCGCCTTTGAGTTACAACCCCTGTTGGCACATGTTCCACCGTATAAACTTTCTTCTATGATTAAAATTTTAAGCCCGGCTTTTCTTAAGAACCGTCCACCTTGCCAGGCCGCATTTCCGCTTCCTATATAAATAACGTCATAATCCATTTTTTAACCTCTAAAAGTAATTTGTTTATATAAATATAAAAACTTTAATACATGAGAATACCTGATAATCAAATATGAATTCAATTGAGCAAGCAGTAGAATTATTTGAATAAGGTTACATGTGTTCACAGGCAGTTTTTGCCGCATTCATTGAAGATTTTAACCTGCCAAAAGAGCAGACCCTAAAAATAGGAGCCTGTTTTGGAAGTGGAATGAGAATAGCAAAATATGCGGTGCATGTACAGGTGCGCTGATGGCACTTAGCTTAAAATACGGTGCCCGATAAAGCCAAAAGCAATATGGCCTGTTAAAAGTTTCTGGATGAGTTTGAAAATGAAAACGGATCCATAATATGCCGTGACCTTCTTGAATGTGACATAAGTACTCCTGAAGGTGTAAAGCATGCAGTTGACAATAATCTTAAGGAATTTTGCCAAAAAATGGTTGAATCAGCTGCTGAAATTGCCCACTGCATATTATTTGAAGATTAAAACTTGAGATTATTTTCCGACAATTTCGCCTTTAGCCACTTCAACTTCTGCCTTTTTTGAAACATGTTTTTGGCTTTTCATGAAAGTTGAGTTTCCTTTAACTGCCTTTTTCATCATTTCAAAAGTGTCAGGGTCATTTTCCTTAAAGCAGCACTTGAAGTATTCGGAATTTTTTAAAAGGCTTATTATTCTTTTTTCATCAATTTCCTCCCCATCGAGTTTGATGTAGTTCATCTCCTGCTGGTCGATTATTCCGTATTTGTCCCATAGCTTGTATTCTGTTGAGCCCAATTCTTTTTTTAGTTTTTTGTGAAGCTGATTTTTGGGAATTCCATATTGCATTGCCTGTGTAAATGCCATGACCCTTGGAAGAACCACACCCAGCTCAAATATCAATGAGAATTCAATGTATTTTTCATCTCCGTTCTTTCCTTTGATATACCAGTCATATATCTCCTCTACACTAACGCCAAGGGATTTTGCAATTTTAACTCCAGTATCCTTGTGCTTTTCTATTTCACTTGCCATTATATCCACTCTACCCTTTAAAATAATCTCTTCAATCGCATCCCAGTGGGCTTTTAACTCATCTTCTGTGAGGTTTGAGTTTTTCAATGCAATCTTTTGGGATTTTTTAGATAAGATGTTGTCTGCATAAATTTCTCTTTTCAGTTCAAGGTAATCAGAGTAAAACTCATGAAATCTGCTTTTTGAGGATTTGCCATGTTCATAATAGTATTCAAACTCATCTGAAGTTAATTTTGAATCCTTCAATGCCTTATTGAATGTTTTGTTTTTAATGCTTTTCATGAATATTCCTAGCTGGTGAGGAATGACCTTGTTTTCATACAGTTTAAACAGTTCTTTGAAGTTTTCCAATCCGTTTCTTCCATATCTGATGAACTCGTCAATTGTTGATGGCGTGATATCATACATCTCGGAAATTTCAGTTTTTGATTTCAAATCTCCAAATCCCTTTTTAATCAAATCCATTTCAAGAATGTCATTGTTCCTTTTAAATTCCCAAAAGAGATCATATTCCAGATGATTTAACCATTTGTTTACAATGGTATTGGACACTCCTGCACTTTTTGCAGAATCCGGCTTATTTTTCCCCTTCAATCTTGCCTGAATATATTTTTGCATCAGCAGTCTTGTAGTGTTAATGTAAAAATCAGAACCGTAACCTGTAGCTGTGAACTTGTCCTGGTCCTTTTGATACCACCTGTTGAAATCCTTCTGCGTGATTTCACATTTTTGAATAGCTGTGTAAAAGTCATTGTCCTTTAGAAGTTTTGGAAACAGTCTTTTCCTGTTTTCCCTATATTCTGCATCAAATCTCCTGTAAAATTCACTGTTGTCGATTTTACTTGCATTGTATATATTTTTAAACTCATTTGGAGTCATTTCAGCTGCATAAATGGCTTCAATTTTACTGTAGTCTTCCTTTAGGGCATTAATTACTTTGCCCCTCTTTATCAGATTGGAGGTGATTATTGAGTTTTCAAATTGGAAATCCCTTAAAAAATCCAAGTCCGTGTTTGTAAGCCATGACTTCAGCATGTTTTTTGTGATGTTCATCTTTTTAAGTATATCCTGCTTTTTCCACCCTCGTTTTCTCAGTTTCAAATATTTGTCAATCAATAGCCTGGTTGAGTCTATATAAAAGTCAGAATATTCAACTTCCCCCTCAGAATACCACCTGTGAAACTCATTTAGGCTGATTTTGCTGATTCTTATTGCGGAGTTTAAATTATTGTGCTCAAGATGTTTTAGGAAAGTCTTCTGACGCTTTTTGATATAAATTTCACTGAACATCTGGTAAAACTCATCATCATTTTTCTGGGACAATAAGTACAGACGGTCAAATTCCTTTTCACTGATTCCTACTGAGTTCAACGCTTCCTTAAGTGACTTGTTCTTTTTGATTTCCTTTAATATCAAATCTTTTTTTATTTCAGTTGTCATTTTAAGGAAATCTTCACCCATGAATTCATTTTGCCAGAAATTGTAAAGACTCTCAGATATCTGAAGCTGATATTTGATTTTGGACTCCTCAATGTTTTTCTTCTTTAGCTTGAAATAATCCCTTATTAGAATCTCGTTGTATAATATGAAAGCATCATTTAAATCGCCGCTGATGAAATCCTCTTTTTTTCTCTCAAACCAATCCTGAATTGAAAGATTGTCCATTGATGATGCTTTCATTGCCTTTTTAATGTTTTCGGTTTTGCAGATGCTTTGCTCAAATCTCTTTTCAAGCTTGAGATTTACCAGCCGGTAAAATTCCGCATATGGCTTCTGGTTGATGCCGCCCTTCCAATATTCCAGTGTGGATTTTATTTCATCGGATGTGATTTTATCAGAATAGAATTTGGTTAAAAGCAATCCAATTTCTACATAATCATCAATTTCATCCAATTGCTTTTGAAAGTTATCGTCATTGATATGGTACACTTCCCCTTTTTTGGAGATTAAATTTTCACGGGTCAAATCCATCAGCAGAGATATGCATTCGCTTTCAGTGATTCCATAGTTTATCAAATCCCTTTTGGAAAAGCCCTGATTTTTAAATGTATTTTTGATTCCAAGCAGGATGTTTGCGTTATCTATTTTGAGATTGCATTGACTGCACATGTTTGATGCGGAATCTTCGTTTTCACTTCCGCAGATGATGCAATTGTCAAAGTGAATTTCAATACGTTCCGGTTTTTTGTATTCCGGAATGTTAATGTATCTTTGGTTTTCACAGAAATCCCTGAAGTACTTTTTTGATATGTAGTATAGTCTCTGGTGAAGATCCAGTGCCAACTTCTCCTCATCCTGTATGTCCTGATTGTTTTGATGGATTTTGTTTCGAAGATTATAGGCATCCTGAAGCTTGTTTTTGAAAATATATGATATTACGCCCAAACGGTAGAGATTGTCTATCTTTTTGTAAAATGAAATGAGATTTTTTTCTAGCTTTTTTTGGGACAATCTGTAGATATCTTTTACAAGTGTTTCCAGAAATAGTGTTGCATCTGCAGTCACTGCTCTTGGAGCATCCAATACATCTTCCTCAAGTTTGACGCCTAATTCATAAAGTTCACTGTTGAAGCTTTTTAAAAAATCGAAATTTGTCATAGATATAACACCTCATTTTGATTTGTTTTTTAAAATTCTTAAAATAATGTAGTTATATCTATTAAAATAGCTAATATATAAGTTATTCTCATTTTTAAAAGCAATATTGAAGTTATTTTGTAAAATTACAAGTTTAAAGCAATGTTTAAATGAAGATGTGATAGTTTGGGGCATTGAAATTTATATCTTAACAATGATTGAATATCCAAACATATAAAAGATGATCTTCGAATAGGGATGAAGTTTTTTTAATACATAACATTAAAATAAGTTTATTTACAGAAATCATGCATCAAATGTATTGTTAATGAAGTTACCTACATTTTCTTTTGTGATTACAATCCCATTATCCAGCATTACTATTTCATCAAGCTCCAATGTGATGAATGAAATTTCAGCAATTTTTTCAAAATCCAGCATAATAACCCCTTACTAAATATTTTTTTCAAATAATCGTTTAGAAGTTACTAATATTTAAAATAAGTAGTTTTAAATGCCTGCAATTTTACAAACTGAAAGCAATTTTTACTTTATAAAAATAAAAAAAGAAGAATTAGAACTTGAAGACATCCTTTGCCCAGCTGAGCCTTTGTTTGTATTCCAAGACTTGCTGGTCATAGGTCTTTTGAGCATCCCCATAATTTTCTTCAAGGTTTACTGCTTTTGAATCAACATCCAAGGTCGAATCTTTAACTTTTTCAAGCAGGCTTAGTTGTTCATCAAGTGATTCCAATTCAGAAAATGTTTTTTCTTTTGCTTCAAAAAGCATGTCAATAGCTTCACCAACAGAAATATTTTTTGACTCTAAGTGTTTCACCTTTTCAAGTTGATCATCACTTAATTCAATTTCCATTTTATTCATAATCATTCTCCATAAATTAAATAATTATTACTATAATATCTAAAATATCATTTAAATTATTTTCCAATTCCTAAAAAATTAGTTAATTTAAGCTATTTTTAAAAAAAATAATGAAATAATTTAACATTTAATCATTTTACATTTAAAAAAGT
>CAZQWN010000080.1:0-10090 GCA_964596915.1 uncultured Methanobrevibacter sp. | reverse complement strand
TATCCTGTCTGCGATACAATTCAGGTCAGTGACTATTCCAAATTCAATATGGCAGGTTTTTCACAGGAGAAGAAGGAAAAACAGTGGATTTTGCAATTCCCTAAAGACCTTGAAAAGGCATTTGAGATTGGTGCAGAGTTGAGTAAATGAAAATAATCAAGTAACTGTCGATTTGGGCAGTTTATTTTTTTTTAAATTTTTTTGTATACAAATTTAAAAAATGAATACAAACCTTTATATACTACTTCTTTTAAATAATTATTTGTATACAAAAACCAAATTTGTAATACACTTTAAGGAGTGATATTATGACAAACCAAAAAAGAACAAAAAGATTCACATTCGGAAATGAAAGATTCGGGGGGTCATACACTCCGGGTGAATTTGAATTAAATTTCCCTGAAGACATGTCCCGTGAAGATTTCGAGAAAATGTTTTCCGAGAGAATGGAAGCATTGCACAAAAAAGGAAATGAATTTGCTGAAGAGATATTCGATCACAAATCCAAAAAGGAAAACCTGAAACCTTTAAGTATACGCGTAAAACCGCATACCAAGGAGTTTTTCAAAAAACATTCAATCTTGTCTCCAAGAGATGTGCTTGAAATGTATGAGGAATTCAACAACGGCTCTGAAGCATTCATAAACTCATTGATTGAGGACGAAAAGGAACTTGAAAAAGAATTGGCCGAAATTCAAGAAAAGTTACACAATGCTAAACTCTTTAAGGAAAAACTAAGGGAAATGGAACCTGAAAAAGATATATTAACCGATGAAGGTAAAATGGCCAAATTGCAAAACAGCTATGAAAACACTGAAATTGTATCATTCGGCAATGAAACCCCAGTCGGAAAGGCAAAATCAGACATAATAAAATCCATTCAAATATACAATACCTTGGACGTCAGTGTCTATGGCAATGATTATCTAATATTGACTGTATACACAAATGCTCAGCCGGTATTGTATTACTTCAAGAATGAATATTCAGATGAGGATATCTCTGAAATATTTGACCATGTCAAAGAGTATTGCGGTGAAAACAATATTGGGTTCCGTTCATTTGAAGAATCAGATATTTAAATTCTTTGGAAGTGTGCAAATTTGCTTTTTCACACTTCAAAAATATTTTTAATAAATAAAATCCAATCATTAACTAGATTCGAATCTCGGCTTGGTTAATGATTTGTTTTGTTGGTGTTAAGTGATGGTTGTTATGTTCTCTTTTTTCAAAATCGTTGACCAAGTCTTATTCTAAAATCATCATGATTCCTTCAATGATTAAGACAATACCAATAATAATTGCAATGTATATTGGCTGGTCCATTGCAAATGCTGCTAGTACAATTGCAATAATTCCCATTAATAATACAAGAATTGAAGTAAATGGGGACATTCTGTTCATTCTTGAGAATAATCCTATTATACCGAATATTATCATTATAAATCCTACAATATAGAATTGAATACCAATCAGGAATGATAATGCATCAATATAGAATATAAACAGGAATCCGAATATGATTGCAATAATTCCGATGATAAGGATTATATTTCCTGCGGTGTTGTTGATTCCGTCCCTCATGTTCCATCCCATAAATGCGGTTGAAATACCGAAGAAAAGTAAGCTTAAACCAACAATTACTGAGACTAATCCTGCTGAAAACATTGGGAACAATATGAAAATCAAACCTAAAATCACAGATAATATTCCTGCACCTTTTGTAATCTCCATCTTTTTCACCTCCATTTAATAAGCTAATTTTATATATGATTAATTAATTATTTAAAAATATGTCTGATTTTGAAGAAATTATTAATACAAGAAGAAGCATTCGTGAATATGAGGATAGGCAAGTAAGTGATGAAGATATCCTAAAAATAATTAAGGCAGGAATGCAGGCGCCAGGTTCAAGACTCGGAGCTGAACCATGGGAATTCGTTGTAGTCAAAAACAGGGAAACCTTGGAAAAACTAGGTGAAATCAAACCTAGAGTAACAAAAGCTCCTGTTGCAATTGTTCTTGTTGCAAATATTGAAAGGGCATTTTACAAAACAGTATGGCAGCAGGACATGGGTGCTGCAGCAGAAAACATGCTGCTTGAAGCGGTAAACCTTGGCCTTGGAGCTCTCTGGAACGGAGTTGCGCCCACTGAAGAGAGAATGGAAAAAGTAGGAAAAATCATCGGAATCGACGATATAACAGATACAAAACCTTATTGTATAATCACAATCGGTTATCCTGCTGAAGGCTGGGAAAACAAGTTCATGGATAAATTTGACGAGGAAAGGATTCACTATGAAAACTACTAAACATGATTTTGAAAGTGTCATTGACCGGCAAGGCACAAATTCCCTGAAATGGGATTTTTTTGATGATGATCTGCCGATGTGGGTGGCCGATATGGACTTTAAGGTGGCTCCTGCCATAAGTGAAGCCATTTTAAAACGGGCCAATCATCCGGTTTACGGTTATTCCATAGTTCCTGATTCATATTATGAAGCTTATATGAACTGGTGGAAATCTAATTATGATTTTGAAATGGCCCGTGAGGACATGCTCTACTCAATAGGTGTGGTTCCATCCATTTCCACCATGATTAGATGCCTGACTGAAGAGGGGGACAATGTCTTAATTCAGTCACCTGTTTATCATGTATTTTTCTATGTAATTGAAGACAATCATAGAAATGTTGTTGAAAATGAACTTGTTTATGAAAACGGCGAGTATAGGATAGACTTCGATGATTTGGATGAAAAGCTGGCTGAAAGCAAGCTCATGATACTGTGCAATCCTCAAAATCCGGTTGGAAAAATATGGTCCCGTGAGGAGCTAAAACACATTGGTGAATTATGCAAGAAACATGATGTAATTTTAATATCTGATGAGATTCACTGCGATTTAACAGACCCTGGAGTCAGGTATAATCCATTCATGACCTCATCTGACTATGAAAATACAATTCTGACTATATCTCCTTCAAAATCTTTCAACATTGCAGGCTTTCAAAGTTCTGTAGTATATACAAAAAACCCAGAACTGCTAGAAAAAGTAAAAACACAACTTCATCTTGACAATTCAGATGCATGCAATGTCTTTGCGGTCAGTGCAGTTGAAGCTGCATACAATGAGTCACAGGACTGGCTGGATGAGCTGAAAGAAGTACTTTATGAAAATAAGATGATAGTTAAAGAATATCTAACTCAGGAATTGCCTGTTGTAAAACTTGTTGACTGCGATGCGACATATCTTTTATGGCTTGACTGTTCTGCTTTAACAGTTTCATCAAAAGTTCTGTGTGAATTTTTACGTGAAAATCAGGGAGTTTTTTTATCATCCGGAAGCGATTTCGGGCAGTGCGGTGACGGTTTTTTGAGAATGAACATAGCATGTCCCGAAAAGCTTTTAAGACAAGGTCTGGCAAAACTTAAAGCCGGAGTTATTGCACTCAATAACATCAATAATTTTTAAGCATGTCCAAATTGAGGTACAATGCTGCTGATGAACATTACCGTGACAATTGCGGTTTGATTCGGATTTTGATTTAGGTGACTGGATTTATTAATAGTTGTCAATAAAGTCCTGAATCAGCCAGTCGGATATGCTGATATCTGAATCATACCTTTCTATTTCTTCTTTTTTAAACCATTTAGCCTTAAGTATCTCATCGCCGTCAACCTTGATATCACCTGAGTCATACTCTGCTGTGAATCCAAGCATCAGTGAGTTTGGAAACGGCCAGGATTGGCTTTTTTGATATTTCAAATTTCTGATTTTTATTCCGATTTCTTCAAGAACTTCCCTGTGCACTGCTTCCTCTATGCTTTCGCCTGGTTCGACAAAACCTGCAACAAGCGCATACTTGTGGGTCTTGTGGTAGCTGTGTTTTGCCATGAGCAATTTCCCGTCCTTTCTGACTGCTACAATTATTGCAGGGGCGATGCGAGGATAGTGCACTTGACCACAACTTGGACATTTTAACATCATGTCCTTTTTATCCAGTTGAGTTTCAGTTCCACATCTTCCGCAAAACCTGTGTGATATATACCAATCGCGCACAAGAACAGCCTTTCCTGCGATATGGTACAGATTATGGTTGAATTCATAAACATCTTGTAGAGGATAGAACTCTTTTTCTGTTTCAACATTAATTACAAAAGCCTTTTTGTCGTTGTAAATTCCAATGAATAGACAAAAATCAGGTTTGAAATTCTCCAATGATTTTGGAAGTTGTTTATTTTCATCCAAATATAATTCTCTGTTTTCATTAAAAATAAATAAAATGTCATCGTCATTGGGTTCAATAGTGTCACTGAAATCGATTTGGTAGTTTTCATATAGGGATTTTTCAATCATGTTTAATAATTTGTTTGATTACTATATAATTATTGCTTAGTTTAGAAATTGCCTTTGTTTTGTAAAATTGCACTGAAAAAACCATGTATTAAATGATTTTTCATTTAAATCAAATAATATAAATTAATATGTTTTTAAATCTACAGTAATTGTTGATAATCTGAAAATATTTTTTCATTTTTTTAAATTCTATCTTAGTATAGACAGGTAGTTTTTTATATTTTTAAATTCTATCTTAGTATAGGCAGAGGGATTTTTAAATTTTTAAATTCTATCTTAGTATAGGCAGAGGGATTTTTAAATTTTTAAATTCTATCTTAGTATAGGCAGAGGGATTTTTATATTTTTAAATTCCATAACTAAATCATTGCTAAAATGATTGATTAAAAGTGTTAATATTTGGATGTGGCAAAAATGCAAAGTAGATTAATTAAACGAAAATCATACATTGAACAATTTAATGAATATGTTGGTACTGATTTTGTAAAGGTCTATTTGGGGTTAAGGCGTTCAGGAAAAACAAGTTTGCTGTACAATATTATTGATGAGCTTAAAAATAGGGGCGTAAAGAATGAAAATATAATATTTATATCATTTGAATCGCCCGAATATCGATATGTCAATGATTCAGATAAGCTAGATGAAATAATTTTTGAGAAAGTTAAAACTATTGAAGGTAGGGCCTATTTGTTTTTTGATGAAATACAAGAAGTTTCTGGTTGGGAAAAGTCAATAAATGGATATCGGGTGTCTCTAGACTGCGATATCTATATTACTGGTTCTAACTCAAAATTATTGTCCGGTGAATTAGCTACATATTTGGCGGGCAGATATATTACAATCAATGTTTTTCCTTTCTCATTCAAAGAATTTTTAGAATATCAAAATCAAATCGAAGGTAGGGAGTTAACAAAAAGTACAATAGCTGATTTGTATGATGATTATTTTGAATATGGGGGAATGCCGGGAATTTTATCTTTATCAAGTTCTCAAATGAAAACACAAGGTTTGAAAGACATTTTTGATTCAATATTGTTAAATGATGTAATTTCACGTTTTCAAATTAAAAAAATTGACCTATTGCAAAGATTCATTGAATATATGGTTGGTAATATAGGTGAAACATTTTCATCTAAAAGCATTAAAAATTATTTAAAAGGGAATAACATCAACACAACTCAGGATACCTTATTAAAGTATAATAATTACTTGCAACAAACTTTTTTCTTCTCAAAATGTCGTCGTTTTGATTTTAAAGGAAAAAAGGTGTTGACAATATATGAAAAGTATTATTTGATGGATCATGGTTTTCATAATGTTCTGGTTGAAAGAAGTGCTAAAAAGATACCTAGAGTATTGGAAAATATTGTATATGTTGAACTTTTAAGAAGAGGATACAATGTTACTGTGGGCAAATTGGATGAAAAAAATGAAGAAGATGGAAAACCAAAAGAAATTGATTTTGTATGTGAAAAAGCAGGAAAATATATTTATATTCAGGTTTCTTATCTTTTATCATCTGATGATACAATTAAAAGGGAGTTTGCACCATTTTTCAAAATTCCCGATAAGTATGAAACATACATCATCACCACAGACAGATATGACTTTTCCCAAAAAGGTGTTAGACATTTGAATATCATTGACTTTTTGTTAGGTGATGAAATTTAAAATATATAACTGACTAATTACTAAAATAATATTGGTGATATAATGGTATCAGAAAATATGGAAAAAGCATTAAATGCTCAATTAAACGCTGAAATTTACTCAGGATATTTATACTTATCCATGGCAGCTTACTTTGAAGATGAAGACCTTGCAGGATTTGCAGGATGGATGAGAGTACAGGCAGAAGAAGAACTGGAACATGGGATGAAATTTTATGACTACATCATAAGAAGAGGAGCTTCTGTAACATTATCTGAAATCGAAGGACCTCAGACAGAATGGGACTCTCCTGTTGCAGCATTTGAACACGTACTCGAACACGAAAAAAAGGTATCCGGTTTAATCAATGATTTGGTTGACATTGCCATTGAAGAAAAAGACCATGCAACAAATAACTTCCTGCAATGGTTTGTCGAAGAACAAGTTGAAGAAGAAGAAAACGCTATGGAACTCGTTGCAAAAATCAAATTCGCTGACGGCGACAACAGATTAATGTACGAATTAAACAAAGAATTAGGTGGACGTGCACCTTCCGAAGACTAGATTTTATCTAGTCTAAACTTATTTTTTTGGTGTTTAAATGAATTATCCTGACGGACCGACCGATGCGGCTCAAGTTGACTCAACAAAATTCAACGCTAAACTGTTGGGCGAAAATGAACTTGGAAGTGTCCATATTCACGGTCCTTTCGGTGATTTAAGCTCTGATGTAAAAATAGCATATGTAATCGGAATGCATCCTTTGGAAAGCAAATCCCACAGGGCATTGTTTGACGCATTAACAAATAAAAACGATTTAAAATACTGTTATTATCTCTATAACATCAACGTCAATGATAAATTCTCTGAAACTGAAGGACGCCTTGAAGGACAGTTGCTTGCTCAGGAATTCATCAAAGATGATATAATTAACAAAAATTATGACTTGTTTTTAGACATTCACTCAAACCGTGGTTCAACGGGTCCTGGAGAGTATAAGATAACCAATTTCCTTTTCGCTCCGGGTTTTGATGAAAAATCTTCAAAATACATGAATGAAATAATTGATGCAATCGATGAGATTGTATATTATGCTCCTGAATTCAGAACAAGTCCCGCGTATATAACGGAACCTACTGCAAATGCCGGAATTGCCACACTGGTTTATGAGTGTTATTCCTATGAGGAATTTGAGTTTACATTGTCTCTTGCTGAGAAGCTAATCGATGTTGTTGACAATCTGTTTTAGATACTCAGTTTAAAGTTATTTTGAAATATGAAAACCTTTATTATAGTTTATATACAAATATATTAAAGATATTATAATATAGGATGTGAAAAAATTGATTATCAAAGCACCTTCAAGAATACATATGTCCCTTATTGACATGAATGGGTCATATAGGAGAGTCGACGGTGGTATTGGTTTAGCATTAGCTGATCCACAATTTGTATTAGAAATAGAGCAAATTGAAAGAGGTATTGAGCTTGAATTTGCAGAAACAGTAACAGACAGCGAAGCTATTGCAGAATGTAAAGATAAAATTCCTGATGCCGCTAAAAAAACAATTGAACATTTCAATATTGATTCTGGTTTTAAGTTTATCGTTCATAACACATATCCTCCTCATTCAGGATTTGGAAGCGGAACCCAAATTGCAGTTTCCACAGCCCATTTGATTACAGAAACAATGGGCATTGAAATAGAAAGTCGTGAATTGAGTACTATTGTTGGGAGGGGTGGAACCTCCGGAATAGGAACATACACTCATGATTTGGGTGGATTTATCCTGGATGGTGGACACAGTAAAGAGGAAAAACCTTTATTTTTACCATCAGGTGCATCCCAAGCCAAACCTGCAACATTGATTGCAAGATATGATTTTCCTGAAGAATGGAATATCCTAATCGCAATTCCATACATTGAAAAGCATATGGAAGGAGATGATGAGGTTGATGTGTTCCAGACATATTGTCCTATTCCAAAAGAAGAAGTTGAACAGGTTTCTCACTTGATTTTAATGAACCTTGTTCCGTTCATGCTTGAAAAGGATATCAAAAACTTCGGTTGGGCTGTAAGTGAACTTCAAAAGGTTGGATTCAACAAGCTTGAACATTCACTTGATGCCAGTTACTTGCCTACAATGAAAGCTATTGAAGCGGCCGGTGCTTATGGTGTTGGAATTTCTTCATTTGGGCCTGTCTTATACACATTTTTCGATGAATCAAATGAAGACATTGTAGAAAAAACAAAAGAGATTATTGGAGACAAGGGAACTGTATTTGTCACCAAAGCACAAAATCATGGATTTACTATTGAAAAATAGTAAATTCACATTTACTTTTTTTAGGTACACTTAAATATTTTTTTCACCATAATATTATTAACAATTGATTAATGATATTATGGTAAATAAAACAAAATCAAAAAGAATCTTTTACTTTGATGCACTCAGAGCATTGGCTATTTTCTCTGTTATAACATTTCACGTATTTGGATGTACTAACGGGATGGCTACAAAGGAATTTGTAACAGGTCCTACTCTGAACTGGTTTATTAACTGTTTTTTGGGATCCAGTAAGATTGGTGTAGATTTATTCTTGATGTTGTCTGGTGCGCTGTCTTTAGGCCGTGTATGGGACATCAAGTCATTTTTAGGAAGAAGATTTCCGCGCATTACTGCCCCATATTTATTTTGGGGTTTTGTTCTTGGAACCTTGATGTTTCTATCTTTGATATATGTTCCAAATATTCTGGAAAAGTTCATTCTTCCTATAGGCTCTGTTTCTGTAATGGGATTTTTGACTTATCTTTATGATGTTTATATGGCTGTTAATCCTGGAACTTCACAATTCTGGTTTTTTTGGTTGATTTTAGGCACCTATTTAATAATGCCTGTTTTAAATAAATGGTTATTGTATTCAGATTTAAAGGAAGCTGAATACTTTTTATTCTTTTGGATAATAACATGTATTTTTCAGAATACTTTAAATATCAATTTTCCTATAAAGTTGGATTACTTTGCAGGAACTATAGGTCTGGTTGTGCTGGGATATTATTTGAGACATACAGAAAGAAAAATACTTAACAATCCCTATTTTGCATTGCTTTTGACAATTGTTGGTATTGTATCTTCAATGCTTGCAATAGATTTGGCATTCACACCTGGCGATTTGACAACTCCTTTTAATGACAGATTATCAATATATTTGGTCATTGAAGTGGTTGGAATATTTCTTTTGTTTAAAAACTTTGATAAATTTCGCCTGAATTTAGATTTCTTATCTAAACCAATCTTAATATTTAAAAAAGTCGTATTTTCAATTGCTAAATATAGCTATGGGATGTATTTGAATCATATTTTCATAATGCTTGTGTTATTGAGTTATTGCAAAAATATGAATCTTGAATATTTGCCTATGGCTTTGGGATTGATATTTGGTGTTTTGTGCATTTCATGGGGTGTTATGGCTTTATTGAATCGAATTCCATATTTGAATCAATTAATTGGTGCAAAATAAGTTTGAAAAGTTGGAAATGATATATCAAAAAGAAAAAATTGAAGTTTATAAATTGTAAACTTCTTCAGCAGAAACAATATGTATATTGTTTTTTGTTAAAACGTCGATTAGATTATCGATGTCATCTGAATGCAATAGTAGAATAGCTTTGTCAGCCTTGTCGTGTGTAAATGCATAAAGATATTCCAAATCAATCAGATTGTCTTTGATGATGTCAAGTACAGTAGTCAGACCGCCTGGACTGTCATTCATTTCAACACCTATGATTTCTGTAATTTTAACAAGGAAATTGTTTTCTTCGAGTGCTTCCTTTCCTTTTTCAGGATTATCGACTACGAGCCTTAATATGCCGAATTCTGAAGTGTCTGCCATGCACATTGCACGGATATTGACATCTGCAATGGTCAGCACTTCCAATGGTTTTGCCAGGCTGCCCATCCTGTTCTGTAAAAATATGGATAACTGTTTGATTTTCATTTTCTCACCTAATGTAAATTCCTTTTGTCTATTACTCTTTTTGCTTTTCCTTCAAATCTTGGTAATGTTTTTGGTTCTACTAGAG
>CAZQWN010000079.1:0-10218 GCA_964596915.1 uncultured Methanobrevibacter sp. | reverse complement strand
ACTTATGGTAATAAGACTGTTGTTGCTTCCTATAATGGAAACAACAAATATATGTTCAACTCCACTACTGCTAACTTCACTGTTACCAAACGCAGTTCATTTGTAAATGTTGTTCCTCAGGCTACGGTTGTCGGAATGGATGCAACAATTGAAGTTACTATTCCGGCTAATGCTACAGGTTATGTGACTGTTAATGTAAATGGAACCAACTACACAATTAATACTACAGGCGGTACTGGTTCTGTTGCAATCAAAGGATTAGGAAACGGTACTTACTATGTACATGCGACATACCTTGGTGATGATCAGTACTTAACCAGTGAAAACAATACTGAAACATTTACAGTCAACAACAATCCTTCAAAAGTGAATGTTACTGCAACCACTGTTGTATACGGCAATGATTCAGTAATCACAGTCAAAGTCCCTACCGTACAAACCGGATATGTGACAATAACTGTAAATGACACTCTTATTAATGTAACCTTAAAACTAGTAAATGGAGAAGCTAAATTCAATGCTAGTGGTCTTGATGTTGGAAGATATAGAGTAAACGTAACTTATCTTGGAGATAAACTCTACATTTCAAATACAAACTTCACTTACTTCAGCATTACAAAGGCTGACCTTGCTGCAAGTGCAATAGGATTGAATGTAAGTGTTGAAGAAAACGTTGGAATTGTAATTGCTGTTCCTTCAGACTTCACTGGTAAAGTAAAAGTAAATGTAACTGAAATCAAATATGATGGCAATGTAATTCCATTGATTGACATTGGTAAATTCGAAGCGGGCACATACATTGCTAATGTAACATTCTATGGTGATGATAATTATAATAATAAATCTGTTGATGTCAGATTCAATGTAACCCGTGTAAACCCGGTTATCAATGTAACTATTGATGATGCAACTTATCCTGGAAAAGCTGTTGCTCATGTCAATGTGACCGGTGCAAGAGGTGTTATTAACATTACTGTTGACGGTAAAGTATTCAACGGCACTTTAGAAGATGGTGTTGCAACCATTGACTTAACAGGTTTATCCGGCGGTGTAAAAGAAGCTCTCGTTAACTTCACCACATCTGATAAACATAACTATAATGCTACAACAACAGTTAAATTCACAGTAAACAGACATGCATCTTCAGTTGGAATCACACAGGAAAATAAAGATGTGATTGCTACTGTAACTGACGGTGCAACAGGCAGTGTCACCTTCTATGTAAACGGCAAGAAATTTGTTGCTACTATTGAAGATAATGTCGCTAGATGGAATAACATTTTAGAAATCGGAAACAATACTGTTGTGGCTGTCTACACTGGTGATATTAACTACACTGGATCACAAGACAATAAAAACTTCACTGTTGCAAGGAATGCTGCATTGGTTAATGTTACTGCAACTACTGTGGTATATGGTAATGATTCTGTAATTACTGTTAAAGTTCCTGCTGCTCAGAGTGGTTATGTGAGAATTGTTGTGAACGGAACTTCAATCAATGTGACTGCTGAGATTATTGGCGGTGAGGCTAAATTCAATGCAACAGGATTAGGTGTTGGAAGATATCTGGTCAATGTGACTTATTTTGGTGATAAACTTTATAGCAGTGAGGAAAACTCCACTTACTTCAACATTACCAAAGCCGACTTAACTGCAAGTGCAATCGGATTGAATGTAACTGTCAAAGAAGACGGTGGAATTGTAATTGCTGTTCCTTCAGACTTCACTGGTAAAGTGAAAGTCAATGTAACTGGTATTAAATATGATAACACTCCAATCCCATTGATTGGTATTGGTAAATTTGAAGCGGGCACATACACTGCTAATGTAACCTTCTATGGTGATAATAATTATAATAACAAATCTATTGATGTCACATTTGATGTAAGCCGTGTAACTCCGGTAATTAATGTAACTATTGATGATGTTACTTATCCTGCTGATGCTGTTGCTCTTGTTAATGTTTCTGATTATGCTAATGGTACTGTTAATATTACTGTTGATGGAAGGGTATTCAATGGAACTGTTACAAATGGTGTAGCATCCATTACTTTAACTGGTTTGTCAGGTGGTGTAAAAGTTGATTTAATTAACTTCACTGCAACAGACAAATATCACTTCAACTTAACAACAACCGCAAAATCCGTTGTACTTCCTAAAGAATCCACAATTACAATTGATCAGTCCGGAAGAGATGTGGTTGCCACTATTACTGATGGAGCTACAGGTACTGTAACATTCTACATTAATGGTGTGGAATACAAAGATGTTGTTATTGGAACTGACGGTAAATTTACAGTGTCTAACGTATTAGTCATCGGAAACAATACTGTTGTAGCAGTCTATGAAGGTGATATAAACTACACTTCATCCAGAAACTACACTAACTTCACTGTAGATAGAAACGCTGCATTGGTAAATGTAACTGCATCTACTGTTGTATACGGCAATGATTCACTAATCACAGTCAAAGTCCCTACCGTACAAACCGGATATGTGACAATAACTGTAAATGACACTCTTATTAATGTAACCTTAAAACTAGTAAATGGAGAAGCTAAATTCAATGCTAGTGGTCTTGATGTTGGAAGATATAGAGTAAACGTAACTTATCTTGGAGATAAACTCTACATTTCAAATACAAACTTCACTTACTTCAGCATTACAAAGGCTGACCTTGCTGCAAGTGCAATAGGATTGAATGTAAGTGTTGAAGAAAACGTTGGAATTGTAATTGCTGTTCCTTCAGACTTCACTGGTAAAGTAAAAGTAAATGTAACTGAAATCAAATATGATGGCAATGTAATTCCATTGATTGACATTGGTAAATTCGAAGCGGGCACATACATTGCTAATGTAACATTCTATGGTGATGATAATTATAATAATAAATCTGTTGATGTCAGATTCAATGTAACCCGTGTAAACCCGGTTATCAATGTAACTATTGATGATGCAACTTATCCTGGAAAAGCTGTTGCTCATGTCAATGTGACCGGTGCAAGAGGTGTTATTAACATTACTGTTGACGGTAAAGTATTCAACGGCACTTTAGAAGATGGTGTTGCAACCATTGACTTAACAGGTTTATCCGGCGGTGTAAAAGAAGCTCTCGTTAACTTCACCACATCTGATAAACATAACTATAATGCTACAACAACAGTTAAATTCACAGTAAACAGACAAATCTCTTCAATTGAAATTATTAAAGAAAATGATAATGTTGTTGCTCAAATAACTCCTGGAACAACAGGTAATGTAACCTTCTACATCAACGGCAAAAAATTAAACGCTTCAATTGATGCTCAAGGTGTGGCAAGATTAACAGATGTTTTAAGAATCGGTGAAAATAACGTTGTGGCAGTTTATGCTGGTGATATCAACTACACCGGATCTCAAGCAAGCGAAAACTTCACAGTCGGTAAAATGGATTCATTAGTAAATGTAACTGCAACTACTGTAGCATACGGAAATGACTCAGTAATTACAGTCAAAGTTCCTGGAGCACAGGAAGGATTTGTGACAATAACTGTTAATGACACTCTCATTAAAGTAACTGTAGAAATTGAAAATGGAGAAGCCAAATTCAATGCAAGCGGTCTTGATGTTGGAAGATATAGAGTAAACGTAACCTATCTTGGAAACACACTCTATGATGTTGCAAGAAACTTCACATACTTCAGCATTACAAAAGCTGACCTTACTGCAAGCGGCATTGGATTGAATGTAACAGTCAAAGAAAATGCGGGATTAATTATAACTGTTCCTGATGACTTTGACGGTGATGTAAAAGTTAATGTAACTGATATTAAATATGATGGTGAAGCAATCCCACTGATTGACCTTGGAAAATTACCTGCAGGCACATACGCTGCTAACGTAACATTCCATGACTCCAAAAACTACAATGACAAATCAATAGAAGTCAGATTCACTGTGGATAGAGTAACTCCTGTTGTCAACGTAACAGTTGATGATACAACTTATCCTAACAAAACTGTTGCTTGTGTAAATGTATCCGATTATGCAAACGGTACAGTAAACATCACAGTTGACGGCAAAGTATTCAACACCACTGTAACAAACGGTGTTGCAACCATTGACTTAACAGGACTGTCTGCCGGAAGCAAATTTGCTGCTGTCGAGTTCTTCACAGATGACGCTTACAATAACAATGCAACTGCAAGCGCTAAATTCACAGTCAACAAGGCCAATTCAACAATTGGCATTGATGTTGAAAAAGTCTACGTCTACAATGACACTATTACAATTGAATTAACAACTGCCGGTTCTGACGGTGAGGTTAGTGTAACAATCAACGGCAAATCATACCCGGTTGTCAACAAACAGGTAATCATTGATAGAATTGCTGCAGGAGATTACACAATCATTGCTGATTTGGCAGCTAATGAAAACTACACTGCTGCTTCCAATTCAACTACATTCAAAGTCAAACAGGCTGCAACTAGTGTTGCAATTGATGTTGAATCACTGTATTATGTAGGTGATGATATTGAAATCACATTCACAACAGTAAATTCAACTGATTTAACCGTAACAATCAACGGCAAGGCATACGCCGTTGATGATAATAAAGTAATTATCTCTGGCGGTCTTGCAGCTGGTGACTACAGTGTCAATGCTGTTTTAGCAGGAAATGAAAACTACACTCAATCTAATGATACAGAATCATTCAAAGTAGTCAAACTGCAATCTGAATTAACAGTCAATGTTACTGACATTACAGCTGACCAAAGTGAAATCATTAAAGTAAACGTAACTGACGGTGCTGCAGGTAAAGTTGTAATCACAGTTGATGGCAAAGACTATTATGTTGCAATTGACGGTGGATTTGCTACATTGAAACTTGACAACCTTACAAATAAAACATACACAGTTCAAGTAAAATACCTTGGTGATGAAAAATACAATGAATCTGCTGGTGAGGCCATATTCAAAGTAAATAAACTCACATCTTCACTAACTGTCAATGTTGAAGACATCACTTATGGTGATGCTGCAGAAGTAAACATAACTGTAATCACAAATGCAACAGGAAACGTTACCATTAAGATTGGTGATGAATATGAAAGCACTGTTGGTGTGATTGATGGAGAAATCAGTGTAATCGTTCCGGGATTAACCGTTGGTGATAAGACAGTTGAAGTAACCTACAACGGAGACAGGGTTTACTTGCCAATCACAGATTCAACTCAATTCACTGTTGGAAAAACAACTGCCAACATCGAACTTGTAGTTGGCAATGTAACTTATGGAGAAAACGTACCTGTAACCATATTTGTGAACGGAACTGGTAATGTAACTATTGAAGTTGAAGGAATAGGAATTATAGATACTCCGGACATTACAGAGGGTAAAGTTGAATTTGTAATTCCAAGATTAAATGCTGGTAACTACACTGTTAAAGTAACCTACAACGGTAATGATGATATCAACTCAACAACTGCTGAAGCAGAATTTGAAGTGGCTAAAGCAGATCCTGAAATCACTGTTGAAGTTGAAGACATTGTATATGGTAACGTGGAATACATTGTAATCAAATCAAACGCTGAAGGTAATGTAACAGTAAACATCAATGGTGTAACTAAAGTTGTTGAATTAACATTAGAAAACGGTAGAAGAGCAGTATTAATGGCATCCAGATGGGCAGTGCCTGAATATAACGGTCAGGCCGATGTAAGTGTTTCAAACTTAGAAGCCGGAAAATACACTGTAGATGTAACCTACAACGGTAATGAAAACTACAACAAGGCAACAGCAACTGCACTATTCAATGTAATCAAACAAAACACTACTGTAAGTGTTGAAGTGGAACCTTCCATCAAAGTAGGTGAAACTCAGCTAATCAACATAACTGTCGATAATGTAAATGCAACAGGCAATGTAACAGTCAACATTGACGGTGTAAACTACACTGCTGAGTTAAAAGACGGTAAAGCCAACTTCACAACTCCAAAACTTGCCAGCGGAAACCACACAGTAAATGTAATTTATGATGGTGATAAGAACTTAACAGGCAACTGGACTTCTGCAACATTTGAAGTAACCAAACTCGATGCACCAGTTGATGTTGAAATCTCAAACAGCACAGTCGGAGGCAAACAGACTATTGCCGTAACCGTTCCTGAAAACGCTACCGGACAGGTACTGATTGACATTGGCGACAAACATTACTACGCTAACATAACCGATGGCAAAGCTGTTCTTGAACTGGATGACTTGCCTGCAGATGACTACACAGTTACTGCAACCTACTTGGGTGATGAAAACTACACTGGAGGATCTGATTCAGCAACATTAAAAGTAACTAAAAACAGTTCAACTGTAAGCATTACAACCCAAACAATTACTGTTGGTGATGATGAAGTAATCATATTCAATGTTCCTGAAGATGCAACAGGTAACATCACAGTTAAAGTGGCTGATAAAACATACACTGTTGCAGTAAGCGGAGGAATCGGTAACCTGACTGTTCCTGGTTTACACAAAGGCGAATACACAGTCAATGCAACATATAACGGTGATGACAAATACTTGCCAAGCAGTAACAGTGCGGCATTTAAAGTAGAAAAGCAATCTGTTGAAATGAATGTTGTTGATTTAGCCAATAAGACAGTTGCTGTAATACTTCCTGAAAGCGCTACAGGCACTGTATCAATCAAGCTTGGAAATGAAACTTACAGTGCCGCTTTAGAAAATGGAGTGGCAGTAATCACATTAACTAACGCAACTCCTGGAGTCCATGAAATTAATGTAACCTACTCTGGAGATGATGATTATACAAATCAAACTGCAAAAGCAACAGTACATATCCCGACTTATGAAACTCCAATGAATGTAACTGTTGAAGACATCAAAGTCGGAGACAAAGCTGTTGTGATTGTGGAACTTCCTGAAAATGCCACTGGTAATGTAACTATTGAATTGGATGGTGTAAAATACACTACAGACAACATTACTGATGGTATTGCAAGATTTGAAATTGAAAACCTGACTGCAGGAAACAAAACAATTGCTGTAAAATATGCTGGCGATGATGAGTACTCATCCAATTTCACAACCGGTAACTTCTCAGTTGAAAAACGTACAGCGTCTGTAACTCCGATTATAACTCCTGTCGGTGAGGATTTAGAAATAACTGTAAACGTTCCTGAAAATGCAACCGGATATGTAGTCGTTTCAGTTGACAATCAGACATATGCAGTCAAAGTAAACGACGGTGTGGCTAAAACAACAATCAAAGGATTGTCCGCCGGAAACCACCCTGTAAATGTAACTTACTTAGGTGATGACCAATACTTTGCTTCAGATGTATTTGAAGACAGCGTAAACATAGCTAGTGTAAACTCAACTGTTGCAGTCAAAGTTGACAATATAACCTACGGCGATAAGGCGGTTGTCGAAGTGACTGTTCCTTATGATGCTACCGGAAATGTGACTGTAACAATTGGCGATAAATCTTATAATGTAACAGTTTCCGGCGGTAAAGGCGTATTGGTTGTTCCTGGCCTCGGTGCTGGAAACTACACTGTTGAAGCAAAATACAATGGTGATGATAAATACAGATCAAGCACAAACTCCACTGCATTGGAAGTTGCTAAAAAAGAACTCAAACCTGATGATATCAAAGTTGTTGACCAAGGCAACGGCACTGTTGTGGTTGTTGTTCCTGAAAACACTACTGGAAACGTGACAGTTAAAGTTGGAAACGAAACCTACAACGCTACTATTGTAAATGGCACCGCTGTAATTACATTAGACAACACAACCCCTGGAACTTATGATATTGAAGTGATATACCCTGGTGATGATAACAATGAAGGCACATCCGCTGCAAGCAAACTAACGGTTCCAAAAGAAACCGCTCCAATATCTGTGGATGTTGATGACATCAAAGTTGGAGACACTGCAGTAATCACTGTAACTGTTCCTGAAGATGCTGCCGGAAGTGTGACAATTGAAATCGATGGTGTAAAATACACCGAAGATGTAAAAGATGGCAAAGCAGTATTCGACATCAAAGATTTATCTGCAGGAAACAAAACAATCGCTGTAGAATACTCTGGTGATGACAAATACTTGCCAAATCATACAACAGACAGTATTGAAGTATCCAAACGTCATGCAGATCTTGAAGTTGAAATAGATGATGTTGATGCGGGAGACAATGTAACTGTTGTTGTTCACCTGCCTGAAGATGCAACAGGACAGGTATTAATCGACATTGATGGTGTAGGATACTACGTAAACGTTACAAACGGAACAGGTATTGTTCAAATACCTCGCATTCCAAGCGGTTCTCATGAAGTGAACTTAACATACACTGGTGATGACAAATATGGTTCAAGCTCAACAAAATCTTCATTCAACGTGACTAAAGTTGAATCATTCGTGATTCCAATGGCTGATGACATATTTGTCGGAGAACAGGAAGTCATTACAGTTGTTGTTCCTGAGGATGCAACCGGAACTGTAACAATAGTCATAGGCGGCACAGCATATGAATTCGATTTAAGCACTGGAGTTTTAAGTGTTCCCGATGATGATGAAGTATACATTATTTCAGTTGATAAAGGAACAGGTAAATTAATTGTAACAGGATTGCCTCAAGGCAATTACACCGTAAGTGCAAAATATGATGGTGATGCCAAATACCTGCCTTCAACTAACACAACTACTTTCAGAGTCGTCAA
Source organism: uncultured Methanobrevibacter sp. (assembly GCA_964596915.1). GTDB lineage: Archaea > Methanobacteriota > Methanobacteria > Methanobacteriales > Methanobacteriaceae > Methanocatella. The sequence goes on along the minus strand of CAZQWN010000079.1, from coordinate 1,504 downwards.
ATCAAGTACTACTATTGAGGTTGTTGACTCAGGAAATGGAACCGTCAAAGTAATATTGCCTGATGATGCAACAGGTACTGTAACAGTTAACGTTGACGGTAAAAATTACACATCACCGGTCATTAATGGAGTAGCTACCTTTGATATAAGTGATGCAACTCCTGGAAAACATACAATGGATGTAATTTACTCCGGTGACCGCACACACCTGCCTGAAAAAGAGGTAACAACAACATTTATTCCGAAATATGATACTCCTATTTCAGTTGAAATAGATGATATCGAAGTTGGAGATGAGGCTAAAATATCAGTATTTGTTCCTGAAGATGCTACTGGCAATTTGACTATTGAAATTGATGGTGTTACATACACAGCTGAAATCAAAAACGGTAAAGCAACATTCAATGTTAAAGACCTGGCCTACGGAAACAAGACAGTTGTTGTAAGATATGCTGGAGATAAATACTATGATGAAAACTTCACTTCAGCTCAATTCAGCGTATCCAAAAAAGATTCCGATATAACTGCATCCGCTAAGGATATTACAGTTGGTAAAGATGCAACAATCAATGTTAATGTTCCGGATGATGCAACTGGAAGAGTGCTTGTTAAAATCGATGGAATCGGTTACTATGCAGATGTCATAAACGGCAAAGCTAAAGTCATAATTCCTGAACTTCCTGCAGGAAAATACACTGCCGAAATATTCTATGAAGGCGACGGTAAATATGAATCAAGTCAATTGACTACTGTAAAATTCACAGTTTCCAAATCAAAAACACCAGTATCCGCTTCAGGTGATATGGTGGTTATTGGGGATGATGCATCTGTTGTTGTAAAACTTCCTGAGGATGCAACAGGAACTGTAACTATTACAGTCGATGGCAAAAAATTCACAGCAGAAGTCAAATCCGGTATGGCTAGATTTGAAATTCCTGGTTTATCAAAAGGAGAATATAAAGTCAACGTATATTACTCCGGAGATAAGAGATATGATGCAAACTCCACAGTAACACTGATTGTCATTGAAGATAATGGTGGACATGATGAACATAATGTCAGTTATAATGCATCTTCCAAAGAGGGAATTTCACTATCGGTGCATGCAACTGGTAATCCAATATGGATCCTGTTGTTGTTACTCTTGACTGTAGTTTCAACTCAAGTTAGAAGATTTAAAAAATAATCTTCATCTTTTTTTTTATTTTATTGATGATTTAAACAGTTTTCAATAGTTTTGTTATATTGATTGTTTTATTATATTTTTAAGTTATTTTGTCTAAATAATGTCATTATTTCTTTTTAATTTTATTATTTGTTTAATTTTAATATCCTATATTGTACATTTTAAAATATATTTATTTTTAGATAATTTGTTGTATTCAAATATTTCTTGATAGAAATTTTTTTATAATTTTGCAATAAAATTGTATTAATTTTAATTTTTTATTAATTTATCTTGAAATTTTCTAATTTTAAAAGATTTTCTTTATTATATTTTGTT